>CAUJKL010001024.1 GCA_963204995.1 Planctomycetota bacterium
CCAGCTTTACACCGACAGTGTTCTTGTATCCCGCTCCTTCGTGGATGAAGTACGCCCGCACGTCGTAGTCGTAGTTCAGCACCATCCGATCGACATTCAACGGCACGGCACCGGGGTTCTCAAACTCGCTCCCTTCGCGGAATCGTTCGTTGACGATCTCCATGACCTTCGGCAGGTAATTGGTATTGAATCGCTGAGCCCTGGCGTCGGACCCCGTTTGATAGACGGGGCTGACAGTCTCATACCCGAATGGCCGGGCGTTGGACTGAGGATTCCGCAGTGTCTGTGCGTCCGTGTCCGCCAGCAGGAACAACGCGAAACACGTAAACACAGTTACTCGCACGAGCGTGCCATGAAATGCCATTGCTTCAACCTTTGCGAAAACAATCTCAAGAGAGTGTGTGTCGACGAACGACCGCGGATAGAACACCCGCCATGTTCAAAGTGAAAACCTTGCACTGAAAGCCTAGCTCATGGATCGCCTGACTGTCGGCAATACGCAAGCATGCGACCCACTTTTCTCGAGCCCACGCACGCATCGGTTGCGGATTGGCAACTTTGAAATGGGTGCAACTCGCCGATGATGCCCATTCGCCACGCCTGTTGCCAAAGAGAAGTTAGTCTCCGTTGCTTACTTGCACTAGAATGTTGCGATCCTCCGACGTGAACGCGTGCCGCGTCGCCGCAAGTTTGTTCAATACATTCGTTTCACAGCGACACGATCGAAATGAGAAAGCACAACGATGGAAACAACGCGAATGGACTTACGACGCCTTGGCGCGACAGACATGTTCGTCTCCCCAGTCGCTCTCGGATGTTGGCCGATTGCGGGCATGACGAGCGTCGATGTCAACGACACAGACAGTCTTGCGACACTGGCCGCCGCCCTCGATGTTGGTGTCAACTTCTTCGACACGGCTTACGGCTATGGTGCCAACGGCGAAAGCGAACGACTCATCGCCAAGGCACTTAGTGATCGGCGTGACGACGTGGTGATCGCCACAAAGTGCGGAATGCATTGGAACGAACAAGTGGAGCGAACGTTCGATGCACGACCTGCCACCATCCAACGCCAGTGCGACGAAAGTTTGCGCCGACTGAACACGGATCGCGTCGAGTTGCTCTACCTCCACGCCCCCGATCCGAACGTCGACGTGGCGGAATCCGCCGGCGCGATGCAGGAACTGCTCGAGGCCGGCAAAGCTCGCTCCATCGGCGTTTCCAATTTCGATGTCCGACAACTGGCGTCCTTTCATGCGGTTTGCCCCATCACGGCGTTTCAGCCGCCCTACAACATGTTGCAACGCGAAATCGAACGCGACTCGCTGCCTTGGTGTCGCGAGCGAAGCATCTCGGTCGTCAATTACTGGCCATTGATGAAGGGCTTGCTTGCAGGGAAACTCAGCCGCGAGCACGTGTTTCCTGCGGAAGATGGCCGCGCCAAGTACCCGATGTTTCAGGGCGATGAGTGGCAGAAGAACCAAGACTTTCTTGATGTATTACGTTCGCTCGCGGCTGAGATCGGCAGATCCGTCGCTCAAATCGTCATTAACTGGACACTCCAGCAACCGGGAATCACCTCCGCACTCTGCGGGGCGAAGCGAGCGTATCAGATCCGGGAGACGGCGGGGGCCATGGATTTCACACTCTCGGCAGAGCAGCTGCAACGGATCGACCAAGCCATCACCGCCCGCGGCCCCGTTGTTACTCGTCCAGCCGTTTGAAGTTTGCTGGCGATCGTTCTAAATGGTCGTCCGAATGTGAACGTGAGGGGGTCGGGAGTCTTTTTCGGCCAAAACGGTTCGGTTTCACGAAGTCGTAGGGCCGAAAAAGACTCCCGACCCCGTTACCGCCGCGACCCCGCTACGGCCGCATTTTGAAAAGCCGCCGGAAACCGAAAGCGGACCTCTCTCGTCTAATGACCTGTCAGACGATGCGCAGCTACAATTGCGAATCAGCCGCCACGCGAGAACGTGCGGTTCCCTGGCAGTTCGCAACAACCGCTGGCTATCGCCAAGCGGCTAATAATCCGGAACAGGGATTGCCGATTCAAGGAGTTACATCGATGAAACGTCTTGCAACACTGATCACGGGCTTCGTAATTGCCCTGGCAACGAGCCTCGAAGCGAACGAAATCGGCTACGTCGAGGACTTTGCCCTCGCCAAAGATCGCACCGAGGCCTTGAAACGGCTGATCCCTGGCTCGGAAGAGTATTACTACTACAACTGTCTCCACCTGCAAAATACTGAGAAATTCGATCAGGTCAAGGAACTGCTGGCCGCTTGGATCAATCGCTACAACTACACACCACTCGTCCGCCAGATTCAGACGCGACAAGCATTGCTGACCTACGAGCGTAACCCGGCCGAGTCGCTCGAGTTCGTGCGCCAGCAACTTGGCATCGAATTCAATCACCAACGCGAGACACTCGGCGAGAAGCCGAATCTGCCCACGCAACTCGACCAGAATCTGATCGGCCGCGATTACCTCTCGCAAATCGCCAAGCAGAATCACCAGGATCTTAGTGGTTTTACCGATGCGGCACTGGATTGGCTCGTGGCCACCGAGCTCGATCCCGATCGTCGTCGCCATCTGCTCCAGCGATTACAGCGGCCCGACTACCCGAACCTCGCGAAGCTTATTGTCGACGACTTGAATCATCAATTCAGTCAACCGTTCGGCTCGCTGGCGATCCATCAACGATTGCTGACCGAGCAGTTGGACGAATGCTTGCAACTGAAGCCCGATCTGCTCAATCAAACCAACTTGGTGAACGCCTATCTCAGCAAGTTACATCCCAGTGCGGATGTTGACTGGCAATACGAAACCGATGAGTACGAGGCGTATCTCGACCGGCTCTGGAGCTTTGTCTCGCGGCTGGCTCCCGTTCACAACTCGCTGAAAACGCATGTCCTTTTTCATCGGCTGACGTTCGACCGCGCTCGCGGCATCTACGACAAAGACCGCTTCATGACGTACATCGGCTTGCCGCGAAATGTCGCTTACATCGAGCCCAAGTTCCTGCAGCAGGGCGAGAACCGACGCTATGCCGCTGATCTGAACGCCAACTATGAAGCCTTCACTTTGCTGCCGCCCGTTCACGACGACGAGCCGCTGGTCCGCAGCTATTTCCACCACTTCTTCATCAACGAAACGGTGACGACACCGTACGAGCCGTTCATCAGCGACGTCTATCTGCGCCACAATCTGGCCGAGACCAAGATCGTGAACGTTTTGGGCGAGCCGGAGCAATGGTACTCGCTGCTCCCGCCGGATCGATACCAAGCGTTGAAGGATCGCATCGATTTGGATTTCGCTCCCACCAATCCCAAATTCTTCGCCGCCGCCGAACCGGTCAGTCTCGACCTGCACGTCAAGAATGTCGGCACGCTGATCGTCCGCGTGTTCGAGATCAACACCAAGAACTACTTTCGCGAACACCAACGCGAAGTGAACGCCGACATCAATCTCGACGGAATGGTCGCGAACAACGAACAGACGTTTGATTACAGCGAGCCGCCGCTCCGCCGCGTCCGTCGCCATTTTGATTTCCCGGCATTGACCAAGCCCGGCGTCTACGTCGTCGACTTCATCGGCAACGGCATGAACAGCCGCGTGGTTGTGCGCAAGGGACAGCTGCGTCATCTGGTCCAGACGACTAGCACGGGGCAAGTCTTCACCGTGTTGGACGAGAAGAACGAGCGTGTGAAGGACGCCACGATCTGGCTGGCGGGACACGAATACTTGCCCGGCGAAGATGGCCGAATTCTGGTTCCCTTTTCGACGGCCCCCGGTCGGCAAGCGATTATCCTGTCGCGAGGCGGTTTGTCGTCGCTGGCCTTCTTCGAGCATCAAGCCGAAAACTACCAACTCGTCGCCGGCATTTATGTCGATCGCGAGTCGTTGCTCAAGCGCACGGTGGTGCCCGTCGTTGTCCGGCCTGGTTTGTACTTGAATGGCACTCCGGTTGGCGTGGCTGACCTGGAGGATATACGGCTGACGATCGCGTCGGTCGATCACGATGGTGTGTCGACGACGAAGGAAGTGAAAGACTTCCAGCTGTTTGAGGATCGCGAGTCGATCTACGAATTCCAAGTCCCTCCGCGACTCGCGCAGTTGACGTTCACTTTGCAGGCGAAGGTACA
This sequence comes from Planctomycetota bacterium, assembly GCA_963204995.1. Lineage (GTDB taxonomy): Bacteria > Planctomycetota > Planctomycetia > Pirellulales > Pirellulaceae. The sequence continues at coordinate 4,147 of CAUJKL010001024.1, forward strand.
AAGCTTGAGCCAGAGCAAGAAGATCGACATGCAAGCCGCCGACAGCTATCAACTGAACGAAATCGACAAGACCGAGAAGGTCGCGGACTTGTACTTCGCCAAGATGAACAACACGTACGTCATCGAATCGCGCGGCAAGTCGGGTGAAGCTCGGCCGGATCGACCGGTCGTGCTGTCGCTGCAACATCGCGACTTCAGCTTCCCGATGATCGCGACGGTGCAAACGGATCATACCGGTACGGTCGGCCTGGGCGCGCTCGAAGGCATTTCCTCCGTCACCGCCACCGATCCGGAAGGCACTTCGCATACGTGGTCTCTGTCGCGGAACGAATTCTCCTATCACCAGTCGATCCACGCCGCAGTGGGCGACGTGATCGAAGTCCCGTACATGGGAACCAGCGACAAGCCGGCTCGCGATGAGCTGTCGTTGCTCGAGCTACGAGGCGACACTTACTTAGTCGATCGGTTTGACGCGATCAGCATCAAAGACGGCATGTTGCTGCTGAAC
>CAUJKL010001025.1 GCA_963204995.1 Planctomycetota bacterium
TCGATAGCGATGCCGTCAATTCGGAGAATGAGCGGACTTGCACTTCGTGGCGCGTACCTCCCGCGCGCGCCAGGTCGCGAAAGTACCAGCTGTCGGGAGCCGCGAGCACTGCGAACTTCATGCGTCGACTCAGGAGGAAAACGATTCGTGAAGCACCTGAGCATCAAACTCGCCGAACCGCAATGAGGTTCCCGTTTCGAGGTTGTTCAAGATGACACGGGCAGGGCTAAAGAGCATCGGATCAATTTTATAAAAGTCGCGATCGTAACGTTCAAATATTTCGGCAAACGGCTGCCCATGATCGGACGACGCAGAACTGGGGATCTGTGGACCGAACTCGCGCAAGCTTTCATCATCGCCAGTCACCCACAACGTGACCTCACCGCCGTAAAGCACCGCATCGTTCGTTCGCCCGATCCCCACCAAGTCATTGGCCGCGATGGGCGGAAGTGGTGCCACGCCGAAGCCGCTGCGGACGCGGAGAATGTCGTATCCAACTTCGTGAAGTTTATGTAAGGCCGTTTCGATCGAGCGGGCAACTACCTGGATCGAACCCGCGATACTCGCGGTCGGCGCAACCATCAGCGTGAGATGCTCGGCGGCCACACCACACTCTTCGGCCACATGATGGCAGACATCTTCGTGCGGAAGTTTGCCGGCTTCGAGAACGCCGACGACTGCGTCGGCCGACTCCTTGCGTCCAATTTTCTCGAACAACGCCTCGCGGCCGCGCACCGCGCGCATCGGTCCCGATCCCATGGCAAAGAACTTCTCGCCCGCGATCTGCCAGCCCGCGTATTGCGATGCCAGGCACGCGGCAACAGGCTGGTCGGTACGTACGACCACAGCAGGTCCCGTCCATAACTCGCTGTTGCCGGGCACCAAATCAACTTTGCCCAGCCCCGCCATGCAGACCTCGGCCAAACCAATACCCGCCTCCAGTCCGCCGGGCACATGGACGCCACAATCGATAATGCGAGCCCCGGTTTCGTCTCGCAGCACAGCGATGTGCAACTGGGTCGCTCGGTTAACAAGTTGTTCGCAGCGAGCTAATGCAATCTGGTTCAAGTTCATGCCGACATCTTCGGCGATTCGATTCCCGATGACAAGGGAGCAAGGGTGAAGGGTGAAGGTAGAAGGGTGAAGGAGGAGGGATGAATAAAGCGAGTGTTTGTGATACCTTACTAATTCATCCCTCCTCCCTCCTCCTTCATCCCTATTTCCTATGGCCAGTCTGACAATCGAAAACTACGTGAAGACCGTGTACCAGACGTGTGCGCGTCAGGGAAACTCGCCAGCTGGGACGGGGCGAATCGCGACTGCGTTGGGTGTCTCGCCGGGGACGGTGACGAGCATGCTCAAGACGCTGAACACCACAAAGGGGACAACGCACAAAGGGGGCAGGCTTCCTTGTCATCAAAGACGCCTGACCGCTTTGATTCAACGTGAGTTGGGAAATGACGAGATCGAATTGCCGCATCTTGCTCGGCTCGTCCGGTCGGGAACGACCTCGATCCACGCATACAACCAAGGAGGTTTCCACGGTGCCGTGTGTAGCGAGTCGCACGATGCTGGTTAGCAGGCGATATCTTTGGCACGCACAGCAACTCGAATAAGCAATCAGACAGCTGGAAGAAATGGATCGACTCGGGCCGTGGCGTTTCCAACGCTTTAGCGGATCCGAAGCTGAGTCGGCCACAAAGTACACAAGAAGCCACAAAAGTTGAATACCAGAGACTGCACAATGTATTTCCGTCCCTCTTCGTGTTTCTTGTGGCTGTCTCTCCTGCTCGTGGCGAGCAGCGCATCGGCAGAATCGCGGACACTGAACACCGACATCTTGATCGTTGGCGGCACCGAATCTGGTTGGGCCGCAGCGATCCAGGCAGCTCGACTCGGCGTGCCTTCGATCACGATCGTCCACGATGGCGAGTGGTTGGGAGGGCAGTTCACGGAACAGTCGCTTGTTTGCGTCGACGAGAACAAGGGCGTCGGCAATGTGGGCTGGGGCGTCGAGTGGCATCCGATGAAGCGATCGTTCCATCGCAGCGGATTATTCAAGGAGTTAATGGATCGCATCGAAGCATTCAACACCGAGAAGTATGGATCGCCGATGCCGGGGCGACCTTATCACGGCCCCTCGACGTTTCGTCCTGCCGAAGCCGAAGCGATCTTTCGCGAGATGCTTCAACCGTATCTCGATTCTGGGCAAGTTCAGTTCATCGCGAATCGATATCCGGTGCGCGCTGACGTCATCCAGCAGGACAACCGGCCAGTACTGACCGGGTTATGGTTTGCGCCGCTTGAGAACGAGCAAGCTGATCTGCATGTCGAAGCTCGATTGACAATCGATGCTTCGGACTGGGGCGAAGCAATTCAGGTATCGGGAGCGGAGTTCGAATGTGGTCCGGACCCGCGCGCTCGATACGATGAGCCGAGCGCGCCAGAAGACCTTTCCGAGAATCCGCCGAATGAAATGAATCCCATCACTTGGGCGATGGTCGTCGCGGAGTCGGACGAAGAGACGCCTATCGATAGACCAGCGTTTCACGACGATCGACGCTTCGTGCGAGTGTCTCACATCAGCCACGATGCGATGAAGGATCTACCTTGGGATCGCCCCGCGAGCTTGGGCAGCATTCCACACTGGCCAGATGCGGGGCAGGCATCACCGAGACAGTTGAGTGTCTACACGGTACGCCGCATCGTCGATGGATATACGAGCAAAGATGGCCAGACCAGCATCCTGCTGAACTACATGAATGGGCAGGATTATCCGCTGGAGCGTCTGCCGCAGCATGTTGTCGACGCACTCGAAGCAACCGAAGCCGGTGCGTCGGAGAAAAATATCGTGGTGATGACGCGACGCCAGCGACAAATTGTATTCGACGATGCCAAGCGTCAATCGCTCAGCGTTTTGTATCACTTGCAGAACTTCGTGCATGAGCGAGCGCCCGACAAAACGAACAGCTTCCGTCGCTTTCATCTCAGTGACGAGTTCGGTACCCCGGATCGCCTGCCGCCCAAGCCGTATATACGCGAGTCGCTGCGCCTCAAGGCCATGTACATGATGCGGGAGCAAGACGGTCGCAACACGGATGGCACATCGAAACAGATGGCTCGCGAACGGTTCGCACAAGTCATGTACCCCGACGGTCTGTTCGCCTGGCAGTTCCATTATGACTTTCATCGCACGGGTCGAGCGTACCTTCGCGAAGAAGGCACGAGCGGACCTTGGATCGATTACGAGAAACCGGGGCGGCACACCCATCACGTCAGCGATCGGTCGCTGTTTCCGCTGCGCAGTTTGATTCCCGAAGAAATGGATGGCCTGCTCGGTGCGCAAAAGAATGTTGGCTACAGCAGCATCGTGTGTGCGGCGATTCGTCTACACGATCAATGCATCGCAATTGGGCAAGCGGCGGGCGCGACTGCGGCGATCTCGCTACGGACAGGCATTCCGCCGCGTGCGATTCCCTATGACCGAACGCAACTCGATCAAGTTCGTAATGCGCTCTGTGGTGAATCAGCACAAACGGTTCCGCTATTGATCTGGCCGTTTCGCGATTTGCCCGCCGACCACGAAGCCTTTGTCGCTGTGAATCGACTTGCCGCGCGCGGTGGCTTGCCGTTAGATGTGCGAGACGTCGACTTCCGGCCTGACGAACCCGCGATATCGGAATGGTGCCATCAAGTCTTCGCTCTATCCGTGAAGACGAAGGTGCAATCTCAAGCGAACGTCATCCCCATCCCCGAGGCGACACGCGGTGATTTTTGTCGCCGGCTGTGGGATCTCATACAGGAACGACCGGACATGCCATTTGTCCGTGCCAGCGAGGAGGATGCTGACGGTGACGGGATTCCGGACCGAGATGACCCGAGCCTCTTCACCGCGGCCGACCCGATTCGCTGGAGTGTCGCCGCTCCTGCCCCCGAAGAAGACGGACTTCCAAACGACTTTTCGCCGGACGAGGAGAGCGTGAAATACTTCAACTTTACGGGTCAAGGATCAAAATCGATCGCGGGGTTCGAGAATGACTTCGGTCTTCCCTTCGACATCGCGAAGGGGCATGGCTGGGATCACGACATTCGCGAGGACAACCGCCGACGCAATGTCTATGCCGAAGCACAACGCGACACGTTCCTGTTCACGCGCAGTGCCGCACGCTGGGAGTGCGTCGTGCCGAATGGCCGATGGTCGGTGACGATCTGTGTCGGTGACTCGGGGCACGATCAATTAGGACATCGCGTGTCGATCGAAGAAGAAGAAGTTATCCGAGACGAACCTACACCGGCCGGGCGATTCATCGAGCGAACCGTTATCGTCGATGTTCGCGACGGGCGACTTACGATTGCACTCGGGCCGCAGTTGCCAGGCAATAACACGTGTGTGAATTGGGTTCGATTGCAGTGCTTGTAAGGATTTTGCAGAGAACTTTCTTGCAATACATTGGGATTGCATGGGCCGCCGCGTATCTGGCCGTTCCGACTCGCTAGTGCGATCACCGTTGTCGGAGTATGATTGACCACTCTCTTTCGCTTCCGACGATTTCAGGTGGGTTGATGACGAGTTCCGATACGATGGTTCCGCGCCGAACCATGTCCGAATCAGAGGCATCACGACATTTGGCCGCGCTCGTCGAGGAAAATCATCGGCAGAACCACGCGCGATATCGCGTTGGCGAAGCATCCGCCATCGAACGGGTGGGGATCATTGGCGCTGGTGTGATGGGGAGCGTTGTAGCGGCTTCTGCACTCGGATACGGCATACCCGTTGTCATCACCGATCAGAATCCCGAAGCCTTGGCCGGCGTGAAACGCGAGATTCCGAATCGAATGCACGCGGAGGGCTTCGATTCGCTGACGGACATCGACGAGCGCATTGCCCGCTTGGTGTCTGTGACGCCGAATCTGGCCGAGGTCGCCGCTTGTGAGTTGGTGGTCGAGTCGATCGTCGAAATCGTGACCGCAAAACGCAATTTATACTCCGAGCTAGAAAAGCTCTGTTCGGACGAGACGCTCATCGTTTCCAATACATCGACGCTGCCAATCACCGAGTTGGCTGCTCATCTTCGCCGGCCTGAACGATTTAGCGGGCTGCATTACTTTCCGCCTATTGGAGCGCGGAAGATGTTGGAAGTTATCCCGAGTTCCAGAACGACGGAGGGCACGACCGCGAGGCTGGCACGGTTTAGCGAACGAATTGGTCGGATTCCCGTTGTCGTGGCGGACGGTCGCGGGTTTGTCGTCAATCGCATTCTGATGGCTTACATGAACGCGGGACTTCGGCTGCTGATGCAGGGAGTCGACATGACGGCCATCGACGCGGCAGGGGTTGCATTCGGAATGCGGGTAGGTCCGATTCGGTTGTATGACGAAGTCGGAATCGACGTCGCGATGCAATGTGGTTGGTCGTTTTCGTCCGACTCCGACAGCCTGATCGTCCGCACGCCCATCATCGTGCGCATGATGAAAGCCAAGCAACTCGGTCGCAAGACGGGCCGCGGTTTCTATGTTTATGAGGCGACGGACGGCAGCGAGCAAGCCGGTGACGTCAATCCGCAAGCAATGAAGATAGTTCAGCCACAAGTTGAGTCGCGCGTCGATCTCTCGCCAGCAGAGATTGAAGCGGCGATTATTTTGCCCATGGTGATCGAGGCCACCAAGCTGCTCGAAATCAAACGCGCACAGAGCGCCGCACAACTCGACTTGGCGGTGATGTGCGGAATTGGATTCGCGACTTCGAGTGGTGGACCACTCTATTGGGCCGATCTCGTGGGAGCCGACCGAATCGTGAAGGCGATTGAATCGCTACAGCATCTCGGCCCGCATCTTCACCCCACACAAACTTTGCTTGATGCGGCGAAGCATCGCCGTCGCTTTTACGATCGAAACAACGACGACCGAGAAGATCTCGGTGCCGACGTCAGGAATAATGCATGAGTGATAAGAAAGAGAAGAAGAAGGGAGATGGCGGCGCTCGCGACATGCCTTGGGAGCCGCGCGTTTGGAATGGCATGCGGGTAAAGACATGGTTCGGGCTCTTGGCTCGGAACCGCTTCCATGTGTCACCTTCGCGAATTCCGATGGCGATCCTCAACTCCGGATTCTGTTTTGTTAACTCAGCACTCGCGTTTCAACAGCAGTTGTTCTTCGGCCGCAAGATTGCCGAAAGCGAACTGGCGGACGATCCGATCTTTATCCTCGGTCATTGGAGGACCGGGACGACGTGGTTGCACGAACTGATGGTGCTGGACGAGCGTCACGCCTTTCCCACGACCTACGAGTGCCTCACCGCAAGCCATTTTTTGTTTTCCGAGGCTCTGACAAGCTGGTGGTTATGGATGTTGATGCCACGGCGACGCCCGATGGACAACGTCCACATCGGCCTGGGAAGTCCTCAGGAAGACGAGCTAGCCCTTTGCGCGCTCGGCGCTCACTCGCCCTACCTAACGTGGGCCTTTCCGAACCACCCGCCACAGGATCAGCAGTACCTTGACCTGCGAGACCTCTCGCCCGAGGAGCTGGCCGCTTGGAAAGAGAAGTTCGACTGGTTCCTTCGCGCGGTACAGTTGAAAAATCCTGGCAAACGGATTGTTTTGAAGTCCCCTACGCACACGTTTCGCGTGCCGGTGTTGTTGGATATGTTCCCCAACGCTCGATTTGTGTATCTGGTCCGCGATCCGTACGTTGTCTTCCCATCGATGCTGAAGACGTGGAAGCGGCTGCATCAATACCACGGAGCCCAAGCTCCGAAACATGTGGGACTGGAGGAGTACGTGTTCAGCACTTTCGAGCATCTACATCGTGTATTCGAAGAAGATCGAGTGAAGATCGCACCCGAGCGGCTGTGTGTGCTGCGATATGAAGATCTCGTTCAAGCTCCGATCGCACAGATGCAACGCATCTACGGCGATCTCGACCTCGGCGGCTTCGATGCCGTGAAGCCGCAATTGGAGCAATACGTCAAGGGACTCTCCGACTACGTCCCGAACAGGCACAACTTGCCGGTCGAGCTGAACGAACAGATCGCCACTCGTTGCGCCGATTACATCGAGAAATACGGGTACGCGTCCGAGCATGCTCCGAGGCTGTGAAAACATGGGATTGGCTCCGAGCTGTTGTGGGTGTTTCCTCACGTTTGTGGACGGTTGCGAGGTGCCTGTCCCAATTTTTTCACAGCCGCTCCGCAGCCCTGACGAGTCTGAGTAGAAGGAACTTCTCGCGATGGGTCACTCGACAAACGCTGGTCGATCGGTTTTGGTCACGGGAGCCTCGACGGGCATCGGAGCGGCCTGTGCGTTGGATCTCGATAAGCTCGGCTTTCGCGTCTTCGCCGGCGTCCGTAAGCAAGCCGACGGCGAGGCGCTTCAACAGCAGGCGTCGCAGCAATTGACACCGGTGATCCTCGATGTGACGCTGCCCGACACCATCGAGCAAGCGGCAGCGAAGATCGAAGCTGCGGTTGGCGACGATGGCCTGTTCGGCCTGGTCAACAATGCCGGCATCCTCGTGCCAGGTCCGCTGGAATGTGTCGCACTCGCCGACATCCGCCGACAATTCGAAGTCAACGTGTTCGGTGTCGTCTCGGTGACGCAAGCGATGTTACCGCTGCTCCGCACCGCCCGAGGACGCATCATCAATATGGGATCGATCAGCGGTAAAGCGGCTCCGCCGTACCTCGGCGCTTACTCCGCTTCGAAGTTCGCGCTCGAATCAATCACCGATGTGTTTCGAATGGAATTGAGTCGCTGGCAGATCGACGTTTCGATCATCGAACCCGACACCGTTGCCACGCCAATCTGGGGCAAACTGCTAGATACCACATTGAACATCGGCAAGCACCTTCCCGATACGGTACGACAGCTCTACGAGCAAGATCTTCGCTCCATGAGGAAATCCTCTGCGAAGATGGAGAAGACAGGCATGTCCGTCGAGTACGTCCTCCGCGCCATTCGACATGCGCTGACCGCTCGTCGCCCCAAGACACGCTATCCCGTCGGGTTCCGCACGCACCTCGCCTGTTGGGCCGCCCGCAACCTCCCCGATCGGACGCGCGACGGTTTCATGCGCCGGGCAATGGGGATGAAGTAGGCCGCACCATTGTGACGAGTGCGACGGATGGCTTACGAAGACGGTTACTGCGATCCGCGCGCGTCTATTCAAGATTGGCGGCCCGATTCGCGTGACAACTCGCCGCGTCGGGGTGCATTTTTCGAGCAGTTATCCTAATCGCGAGATGTTCGCCCAAGTGTTAGCCAACCTCCGCCGCCACGCCTGGCGGTTACCTGACCGTGCCGGCTGGAGTCGAGGCGAAAGTCGATGCGAACGCGAGCCTTCTGAGATCGCGGTTCGCGCCGAGGGCGAGAAAACGGCCGCTACTGAGTCTGAAACGTCGCGAAACGCAGGTCCTGAGTGCCGAAACGAACCAACGCAGCCCGCCCACCACGGTCCGCGAACAGCCGCCACAAAAAACGTCCGTCTACCGCGATGGCCCTCCACATTTTCTGATGTGATGAGAAATGCGGGCTAGATGGTCCAAAGAACTGCCGACTTGGCACCTCGAAGATGCAGTGAAGCGCGCCTGAGAGGATTCGAACCTCCGACCTACGGTTTAGGAAACCGTTGCTCTATCCCCTGAGCTACAGGCGCTTTCGTGTTTTTCTGAATCCGGTAATCCCTTGGTAATCCCTTGCATGGTCATTTCCTTAGGATTACAACAAAATGGCGAGCGATGCTTGAGACACCGCTCACCGCAACAAAACCTGCTGATATGGAGCAAGTTATGTCAATTCAAAATGGTAGCGACCGCTACACGTCTGAACAAGCCGCAACATACAAGGCGGCAAATGCTGACTTTCCCCTGCGATGGCATCCCCGCGGCGGCTGGTGCAAGAAGATCAAAGGAGGGGTTACTTACTGGGGTCGAGTAACCCCGGACGAAGCTCTAAAGCTGTATCACCATCAACGAGAATTCCTCGAACGTGGCGAAGTACCTCCCGCCTATGATTCGGACGCGATCACGTTGCACGAACTCTGCAACGAATTCTTGGCGAGCAAGGAAGCCAAAGTAGAATCCGGCGAATTGTCGCAACGAAGCTGGAACGATTACAAGCGAAGCTGCGACCATGTTCTTAATCACTTCGGTCGCAATCGAGCAGTTGCAAATCTTCGCCCGATGGACTTCCAGCGGTTTCGCTCCTACTTGTCTAAGGGGCGCGGTCTAGTCGCACTGTCGCACGAGATTACCCGCACTCGTGGACTTCTCAAGTTTGCCCACAAAATGGGACTGATGGAAAGTTCTGTTCGGTATGGCGACGAATTCGACAAGCCGTCCAAGGGGAAGCTACGGACGATCCGAAACGAGGCAGGCCGTCAAGATTTCACCCCCGAGGAAGCCGTCAAGATCTTGGACGCAACCGAAGGCCAGCTAAACGCGATGGTCTTGCTTGGCTTGAATTCGGCACTTGGCAACAGCAATCTAACCCGGCTGGACTGCAAGCACCTTGACCTCGTTGGCGGCTGGCTGAGCTATGCAAGGGGTAAGACGGGAGCGGCAAGACGGTCGAAATTGTGGCCCGAGACAATCGCGGCACTGACACCCTACGTTGACGGTCGGAAGGAGGGCCGGGTATTCACCACCAAGTATCTAAACCCGTGGTCCGCATCGGCGATAACTCACGAATTCCGCAAAGTGCTGGTTGCGTTGGAAATGACCAAGACACAGCGGAACTTTTATGGCTTGCGGCGGACGTGGCGAACGATTGCGGATGAGGTTCACGACAGCGGCGCGGCCGATCTTGTGATGGGGCACATTTCCGATGCGACGATGGGAAGCCACTACGTGCAAAGCATCGGCGACGATCGTCTACAAGCCGTTTCAAATCACGTCCGCAAGCGTGTGCTAATCGACGGCAAGCCGAAACGCCAACGCAAGGCGAGTCGAAAGGCGGTGGCACGATGAGCATTCGAACCCTGGATTCAGTGGTCTCAGACGTGCGGTTGCTCTCCAAATATCTGCGAGCGTATGGCGGCGGGGACGAAGTAGGACGACAAACGGCCAAGGTGCTAAACCATCTACCGGGCGAAATGTCGCCGCTAGTAGCGATACACAACGACGCGACAGCATCGGTAGAACGTCGAAAGGATGCTGGTGAACTGTTGCGATTACTCGGGAGAATCTACCGCTACGCAAACCCGATGCTTACGGGACCGGGGCCATTCGAATTCGATCCGAAAGGCGCTGCTGATCTACTGGAAGTGCTGGCCGATAAATTGGCAGGTGTGGACGACGACGATCATCCTGGAATGTGGTCGAAAGCCGAATCGCCGACAGAGTGGGGGAGTTTGTTCGGTATCACGTCGCGGGTCTTCGTGAATCGATGCAAGGAAGGAACGATACGACATAAAAAAACTGTCGTCGAAGTCGTATCAAGTCCACGTTGACGACATCCCAAAGACAAAACGCTAAAGCTGAACTGACATCTTCTGTCGTTTTCTGTCGCCAAGTGTTCAACGAGCCCAAAACGCCGTTGAGCACTTTTTTTATGCGCGTATCGTGTGGGAATGGACACCACACATTTACTGACGGCGAGCGAAGCGGCCGATTTATTGCGGCTGACGACTCGCAAAGTGAAGCAACTCGCGAGCCGATCGTGCAACGTCAACCACAACGCAAGCCGACGAATCAACCGACAACGAACTACTTCGGGGCTGACTTCATCGATCCCCAAGAACACCAGTTCGACTTGCTCGTTGCCGAGGCCGCAAAAAGTTCACATGTTTTCAGCGACAACGAGATTTTAGCGGCTGGCTTCGACGTGAGAGCGTTTCGATCGGCGTTGCGTGACGCGGTTCACGACAAAGTTGTTCATCGCACGTATCGAGTGGGCTCGGTCATCTGCGATTGTTCGGCGGGAGTTTGTACGTGTCGTTAGTGCGGACGCGGCGGGGAGTATGCCACCTGGTTCATCGCTTCCGCGAATAGACCTTCTATCTTTGCTTGTATTTGCTTGTCCTGCCGACGTTTCGACCGCGCAAAGTGGTCTTGCTTCTTCCCGTGTTAGTAAGCGGACAGCGTTGTAGAGATTGGCTTGCCCGACC
>CAUJKL010001026.1 GCA_963204995.1 Planctomycetota bacterium
GAGTGTAACTGGCGTGCCAGCTCGCCCAGCGTTGCGGTGCGGCGTTTGCTTAGTGATTCGGCAGCTGCTGCGACGAGCGGTTCGCTCGGCGACGTGGGCGGCATGAGCATTTGAACGGCACTGCCACGCGTCCAATCGTTCGCGGTCCAACCGCTCAGCCCCAGCGTCAATCGCATGTTTCCCATCCGCACGACCCAAAAGCTCGGCAACCCGGTTCCCAGCAAATACACATCGATCTCTTGAGCCAGCGGCAAGAGCCGGGCCAGCGTCAGCAGCCGACGCCGTCCCCAGATGCGAATCGGTTCGTCAACGGGGCCGTGATACACTGCGTCGTTGCTTTCGATGGCCTGCTCCCATGGTTCGAGAACAAGACGAGCCGGCTGGCCTTCAGTCAACTCGAAGCGAATCGCGCGCGGGCTCGACTTGGCTTTGTGGCGTTTCAGGAAGGCCAGCAACGAGTACATCGTCGCGACCGACAGCTTCACCCGTCGCATCGGCAAGCCCATCGCACTTTGCAGTTGCATGAACCCACGCAACCAGCCGTCCGGCAATTCGATCTTCTCTTCGCGATAGTCCGCTCGATCCGTTGTTTGCAGATCGAAGCCCTGCGGATCAACGGTGAAACGCGTCTCGCGATACGTGCGCAGCGACTGGAAGTTGTAGTACAAGTCCCACGAGTAATCGACGTTGGTCGTGCCGAGCTGCGTCTGGCCGGACGCACCAAAACACGACTCGCGATCGACGGTCAGGCATCCATAGCTCGATTCGTCCGTGGAAAAACACTCGAAGAACACCACATCGTCCGCGACCGTGATGACCGGATCGTAGGGCATCAATCGCCGCCATAACTCGTGATTGCTCCGCTGTAGATGACTGTTCAACGCCCGCCGCGAAGCCCAATAGTGTTTCAATGCCGATTCGTAGTCGCGCTTCAATTCAGCCGATGGCTTCGTGCGACCGCGCTCGGCGAGTTCCTTGCGAGCCTCTTCGCGAGCAGCTTGCCGAATGGCCGCCTCACGCTGTGCCTGTTCCTTCTTCCATTGCTCGTAAGCCGTCTTGTCTTTGGGAATAAAAGTCAGGTCGTTGATCACGACATCATGCAACGCGCTGATTGCTTCGCGGAACCGCAACGGTTCGAGCAGTGCCGCGTCAAACGCAACTGCGTCGCGAGCCAGATTCGGGGCCATTTGCAGGATGCGGCTACCGCTGCTGTCAGTCCGCAAGCCGCTATGTCCAACATAGCCCATGGTCACTTTCACGCCGTGACCTCCCGTGTAGCGTCGAGCCAACGCAGTTCTGGTAGTCCACTCGCGACGGCTTCTGCGAGTTCGGAATTGCGGCTCGTCATCGTCGCGATCGCCGAGAGAGCCTGCCGTCGTTCCGGTTTGCGGAGCGAACGCAATGCGACCGACAACACGGGCAGCAATGCGTCGATGCGACGAACATCATTGGCAATCGCTTGGGCGAGTTGTCGGATGGCTTTCAGCTTGGTCCGTCCACCGCGATGAACTCCCAAGATGACCGCTGTCCACAACGGAGCCAAGTCGCCGCCATCGCGACCCGGCAGCGCGGCTCGCGTCTCCAGATTCTCCACCAGCCGCAATCGCACGTCGTCAAACGGTGTCTCGATTAATCGCGCCCACAGTGCCGGATCATTGAATCCCGGCGAGGTCTTTTCCTGAAGCCAATCCATCGCGGCCGTTCGCATCGGCAGTTGCAAGGCATCGAAGAACTCCGTCACGCAATTCAGCTCGTACAGTTCTGGCGTCCCAATCGCCTGCAGCGCCCACGTTCCGATCTCGCGCGATAACGCCTCACAGTTACAAGCTGCCAGCCGGGCGATGAGAACGGGGGACAGCGGTCGATGTGCGTGTCGCGATTGCAGCATGGCGAGGCCCATCCGGGCCACCGGCACCGGTCTCGCACACGCAAGTTCAAGCAGTTGATCGTTGTCCAGGCGATCCGCCGTGACGTGTCGACGCATCGCGTCGCAGATCAGCGCGAGAACCGTCGGATTCGCTTGGTCGAGCAGCGCCAACCAGGTTTCAATGTGCAGCGACGACAATGCGTCGTGCTCCTGAAACAATGCTACGGCGAACTCCTGCACGCGAGGATCGACATGCGACAGCATTTTCATGAGCGTCTCGACATCGATCTTGCTGATCGCGTCCGGATGCTCCCGCTGCAACAGCTCCATCGCCCACAACCGCACGAGCGTGCTCTGCGCTTCCACAATCAATTCGACCAACGCCAGAGCGCCCTTGGGCGTTTGCCAAGCGGGTAACTGATACGGTGCGGGCGTAAGTTCCGCCAGCGACCTGCCTTCGACGAGATTCGCGTGGCTGGCCGTGAATTCGATCGCGTCGTGATGAAAGTAACAGGCATGTACGAGCGACCAATTGTCGAGAATGTTTTCGCCGACCGCGAAGTCGCGATCTTCGTACTCCTTCATCGCTGCGGCAACGAACGCCACATAAGCCATCGGTTTCCGATAGCTCAGCTGTCGGAAGTAACGCCAGACTCGACGCCGCAAATAGTTCCGCGTGCGTTGCGAAAAGAGCCGATTCCCTGGCTTGTTGCGCAAATCGGGCAAGCGATACGTCGTTTCGCGGCCGCGAAAGTCCTTGTAGGTAGCAGTGCGGTTGATCTCGTCACGCACGGCCTTATTCGGTTTCGCATACAAAGCTTCTTCCTGCCAGCTTTGGCGCGTACTGCGATCGTACCGATAACGCCTGACACGCTTGCGTCGCACGAGCCGATCGAACGCGACCATGAAATGCCCGAGGATATCGTGTTCTTGTTGGCTTTCGAAATGTTTGAAGAGCCGTTTGACGACGACTTCATGTGCGGGCGCGTCGAAGTCTTCCTGCAAGTAACGCACGATCTGAGCCTTCGCCCAAGGTCGCTCGTCTTGCAACCATTTCTGGACGAATCCAAGCAGGAATTCATACGAATCGAATTTGCGAAACTCATCGAGAAAGCGATCGTCCTCGGACGAGTAGCACTCGTCGAGCATCAACTTCGAAGGTTTCGCTGCATCGGCCAAAAATCTGGCCCTCGGACGAGGCGAATGAAATGCGCCGGCGATAGACGAAAACCGCCACCAGGACGGGGCTAGTGTAACGCGCGACGGCTTGAATGGAAGTAGGCGAGTCGTGATGAATCGGCGAGCGGATGCGCAGAGAACACTCCGGCAATCGCCGTCTAACTTGCCACAACCATGACGAGCCCGCACAATGATTTCAACACTAATAATCTCGCCAGCAACAGTACAGCCTAACGTTGCAAAAACGTCATGTAGGACGGGTCTCCAGGCCTTGTCATTACCCACATCTTTACACGACCCAACGATAGGATGGTTACATGTTCTTGTACGGCGAAGTCGTTAAACAACCTAGCCCAGGGTCGCGCAGCGCACCCTGGGTTACTTCCACGAAAGGATT
>CAUJKL010001027.1 GCA_963204995.1 Planctomycetota bacterium
GAGAATTTATCCCATGCTTCACGCAGCTTACCCGTCAGTGGCTTGGCCAGCTGTTCGGTCAGTGTCACTTGCTGGGCTTTCAAACGGAAGGCAAAAGGACTGCCCGATGACAAGCCCGTTAAGCTTGCCGATAATTGCAGGTCGGTGCTGCCAGCTTTAGCTCTGGCGTCTGGAATCTTCAACCCTTCGTCCGTCAATTCGAACGGCAACTGAACTCTCATCAGTGGTTGCGGTCGCCGCGGGTCTTCGATACGTCCGACGAATTCGCCGACGAGGGTGTATTGAGTTTTGGCGTTCGTTCCTTGCTTGACATAGCTGAAAGAAAAGTCAGTATTCCCCGTTGCGACTCGAAATCTCTCCAGCTGTGTTGCCACGTCGTCGGGCAACGCGTTGATCGTTTGTGCGCTGAGATCCAATCCTTCTACATTGCCTTGTAGGTTCCATTCGTGGCGTGTTGGGTTCACCTGGCCGAAGAGTGTTACGCGTCGCAAGTGATCGGCTGCGAATGATCCTCGTACTTGCAGCGTAGGGGGACTGTCCATCGCAGCGGCGATCTCGTTCGAGACGACGGGCGTGAGTTCCAGCGAGATGTCGCGAACGCTTAAGCCGCGGCCTGCTGTTCCCGTGAGGTCAACGAACTCCAGAAACGCGCCTTCGATAGTCGCCGGCGGCGGCGAGTCGCCAAACTTTGGCAAAGGCAAAAGCCGCGTGAGGTTCCACGACCCGTCCGGGAATCGCGTTGCCCGCACTTTTACGCCACGCAAGATCAGCCGTTTCGCATGTGTTTCGCCGGCAGCCAAATCGGCGAGCTCCGTACCGCACTCGGCAAATAGTTCTTCCACGTAAACGAGAGGAATTGGATCGCCGTTCGAACTGGGCTCGGACAGCGACAATCCGCGCAGTTCAATGCCACTTCCCTCAACACGGTGAGCCGAACGAACTTGCACGATCAGATTTGGATAGTTTGTTTGAAACTTGTTCACGACGTACAGTCGAATCTCTTCGTCCAGTCGGCTATGCACAAAATACAGACCGAGCGACGCAAGCGTGACCGTCACGAGCGCAAGCAGAAGCATCCAACGCAGAAAGTCTCCGAGTTGGGCAATCAGCCCCTTGCGTTTTGGTTGCTCTCGCGACCGGGCATCCATTCCCGGGCTCCTTGCATGAATTCTCTACATCCATCTCTCGCTCATGTGCCACTGGCTTTGCCAGTGCATTGTGCTGGGAGCACTGGCAGAGCCAGTGGCACACGAGCGGCACTGGCAGTGCCAGTGGCACACTTCAGCCGGCACATCAACAAATCACTCTGAATACTGTTCGTTCTCCTGTGAGGGTCGTGTCAACCATCCATCGACAAATCCTGCGGCCAACACGATCAACACCAACATCGGTGGCTGGCGATAACGGATCGAGCCGACAAAGATCATGTGCAGACACGTGAAGTAAACGGCTGGCACAACGCACAAAGCATAAGGCCAACCTCGTCGCACAAACCGAATCGCGCCGGCCACAGCCAGAACCATGAGCGGCGTGTAGCCAAGCAGAATTGCCAATCGATAGGTCCAACCTTGCATCGTGTCCGAGTTCGGCCACGGACTCCAGATGCGCAGGAACTTGATCCCCGCGAGTTGAACAACTCGCATTGGGTTCTCTCGTGCCCAAGTGATCGCAGCAGATTTCATTCGGTCGTCGAGTCGCTCTTCGAAGGTGCCCGTCACGGAGTCCGGATCTGCCGCATCGGCTTCCACCTGCTCGCGATTGAATCGTTCGACGTAGCGCATGTCGCTCTCGCCATTCGAATCGGGCCGCCAGCCGTCGTATAAGCTGGCTCCGAACTGCGTGGTTGTCAGTGTCAGCTTGCCAGTGATCCCATAGTTTCTGACCCACCAGGGAGCCATCGCGCTCATCAACCCGATCGTCATCGCAAGGGCAATTAGCAGTTGGCGCTGGCGTGCGCTGAACAGGATGAACGAAATCCCCATGGCGAACGGCGTGAACAACAACCAGCTGGGGCGGACCAGCGTAGCGATCCCGGCGATCGCACCTGCGACGAGCGCAAAGCCGACCGCTCGTTTCGGACACTCGGAGCGTGAGGCCGCAATCCAAGCGATAATCTGAGCCACCATCAGCGGACAAAATGGAGCTTCGCTCAACACGAACACACTCATCCCGATCGCACCGGGGTAGAGCGTGGCCATGACTCCAGCAATGATCGCCGCGCGGAGCGAAAATAGTTCGCGAGTCAGCCAGATGACTGCGCCGACAGCCAAGGTTCCTAACGCAGCACCCAGAATGCGAGCCCAGATCACGGGCGGTTCGCCACCGGCGATCCGAAACAATCCCGCCAAGACAATCGGATAGCCCGGAGTGCGAAAGATTCGCGATGGGCCGAACTGATACGGCTCGCCGCGCGCGATCTGACCGGCGAGAACCCAGTAGCTCGCGCTGTCGCCCCAGGCGAATTGTTGTCCTTCGGTAAGACGGCTTTCCCACCAATACGCGGCTCCGAGTCGCAAGCCAAACGCGACCAAGAGGATCAGCCCGATCACGATTCGGCTGTCTCCTGCGCGTTGGATCATCGCGAGTCTCATTTGTAAGTGCAAAGCAAGCTGCGGATCGTAGGCGTGAAGCCGAGTTGAGGTCAATACTCGTTTGGTGCCGCTAGCGGGCGGCAAAGGTTACGTAACCAATTCTGAGAGAATGCTTTAGCGTCAAGCGGTCGGTGGCAAGCTCGACAGGTCGCGGGGGTTTAGCAGGCATAGATCCAGAAACCAGTTTGACTCGCCCCAAATCAAGTGTGCCAAAGTATTTACTTCCCAATGACAGCTTGTATACTCGTGAACTTGCTTCCGACAGCAGTGCTGTCGTCTATCACTTTGTCTATATCTCGCTTAAGTAAGTGGCACTTGTGTTTCGGGTTGCCAATTGGAGAAAAATCAATGTCAGACGGTTCCTCCCATCGTGGAAAACTAATGTGGGCCAGCTTTCTCACCCTGATTGCGGCGGGGATGGGATTCGGGGTACGAACAGGAACGCTTGCCGAGTGGGCCAAAGACTTTGGCTTTACGCAAGTTGAGCTGGGGAGCATCACCGGAGGTGGGTTGGTCGGTTTCGGAGTCATCATCCTCGTTGGCAGCGCCGTCATTGATTTAATTGGGTATCGCCTCGTACTTCTCGCAGCGTTTTTGCTACACGTCGTTTCCGTCGTCATCACGCTCATGGCGACGCCGGTCTATGCAGCGATGGGAAAGGACGCGACCTATCAGTGTCTTTTTTGGGGAATCTTCATTTTTGCGATCGCCAACGGGCTGTGCGAGGCGGTCATCAATCCCTTGATCGCCAATATCTACTCTGAAAAGAAGACGCACTATTTGAATATCCTGCATGCCGGTTGGCCGGGTGGGTTGATACTCGGAGGAATCGTGGGTTTTGCGTTCCTCGGCGAGAAGGCAGCCGTCGTTCGGCTTCCGTGGGAAGCCGTCCTCGGCATGTATCTGCTACCCGCCGTCTGGTATGGGATCATTACCCTCAAAGAGCGATTTCCCGAATCCGCAGTTAAGAAGGCCGGGATCGGCTACGGCAGAATGCTCGCCGAATTTGCTTCTCCCTTGTTACTCTTCCTCTTCTTCTTGCACGCCTGCGTCGGTTATGTGGAACTAGGAACGGATAGCTGGATCACGAACATTACGGAGAGTCTGACGGGGCAAGGCTTCTTGCTCTTCATTTATGCCTCGGCGTTGATGTTCGTGCTACGATTTTACGCGGGGCCTATTGTCGAACGGGTCAATCCGCTCGGCTTGTTGTGTATTAGCACGGTTCTGGGCACGTCGGGGCTGCTCTTCCTCAGTGCGTCGACGACGGCCGTCACCGCTTGGCTGGCGGTGACGATCTATGGACTAGGTAAAACATTTCTCTGGCCAACGATGCTTGGTATCGTGGGCGAGCGGTTTCCACGCGGCGGTGCTTTGACAATGGGAGCGATGGGCGGCATTGGGATGCTGTCAGCCGGGTTGCTGGGCGGGCCAGGAATTGGCTACAAGCAAGATTTGAACGCCTCCAACCACCTGCGAGACGGGCACCCCGAGGCATATCAACGCTATGCCGCTGCCGGCGAAAGCGGATTCTTGTTCTTCCCAAAAGTGACGGGGCTTGATGGGCAGAAAGTCGGCGTTTTGCTCGACTCTAAAGGTTCGGCAGCAACGTTGAAGAGCGACATCGCCATCTTTGAGACACAAGGCCAAACCGTTCCGCCCAGTATTGTCAGCCTAGAGGAATGGTGGGACACAACCGCAAGCGCGCACGAGTCCGAGGACAAATCGCCCGTTGAGGAAGCGAAAATCTATGGAGGCCGAGTGGCCCTGAAGTGGACGGCTGCTGTACCGGCAACGATGTTCGTTGGCTATTTACTCCTGGTCTTGTATTTCCGCAGTCAGGGTGGCTACACAACGGTAGAGATAGACGCGGAAGGCCACCGGCATGCGACGGATCATCACCCGAGCGCCGAGGAAGCCATCGAAACCGGCGAAGAAGGGCCGACGTCAGGACAGGCTTAGCGTTCTCAGGTTCATGGCGAACGAACGACGAGGGCAGCCTCACGGCTGGCCTTGTTGTTTAATGGTCAGCCGTTCGGCGTCGCGCTCAACGCGAATGTGCCCTGGGAGTGTGAACGCGCTAAGTGGGCCGACCGCTGCACCCGATCGCAACGGTTGCTCCAAGTCATGCCATCGCTCGAAGGTCATCTCGCGTTCCGGCCAGGATTGCGTACGCCAGATCTGTCGGAGCATGGTCCGAACTACGATCGGCGGGACATCGACGAGTTCGTTCAGGTCAATTGAAACCTCGTTCGTAGCGAACCGAACGCAGCGATTCAATTGCTCGCTGGCGGCAGACTCGACGTAAGAGTTCATCTCTTCGGCGACGATCCCCAACCGGCGTAGCGACTCGTCCACGTTCGGATTGAAATCGCTCCGCAGCGTAGGCAGCAAGGAGTTGCGAATACGATTGCGAGTGAATCGTTCGTCGGAATTCGACGGGTCGCTGCGGTAAGGCTGACCGAGCTCATTCAGATACTCAGTAATTTCGCTACGCCGGAAACTAAGCAGAGGCCGCACGAGCGTAATGCCAAGAGCTAACTCGCGGCTGGGTCGAATGCCTCCGAGGCCCCGAATTCCCGTCCCACGGACAATTCGGTGCAAGATCGTCTCCGTTTGGTCGTCAGCGGTATGTGCGGTCACGATGTAACGGGCACCGGCTTGGCGGGCGACTTTCGTCAGGAACTCATATCGAACGTCTCGTGCGGCGTCCTCGATACTTCCCGCCGTCTCCGCCGTCAGATCCCGATTCGCGACTCCCAACTCAAAGGCGACGTGCAACTGCTGGGATAAAACTTCTACAAACTCGGCGTCTTGGTCGGAACCTGAACGGAGCCGATGGTTGAAATGTGCGACAATTAGTGTCGATTTGCGTTGCTCCGCGAGCGACACTAAACCGCGCAAAAGCGCCACGCTGTCCGCCCCGCCCGAAACCGCGACGACGACCGGAACGCGTTGCCACGCACTCATAGGCCAAGCCTCAGACAGCCGCTCTTCAAATTGGCACATCATGGTTTACCTAGGCTGCTTGCGAGGCGTCTCGGATTCGCGGATGCGGTGGCTGTGACGGAGTCTGCGACGCCACGGCTGATTTCGGCTCATGCAAGGCCGGGGCTTCGCAGACTCAGCCCCAGCCACCCTCAGGCAGCCACATTTGCCCCACACTATTAGGGCACTATCCGGCTGTCGAGATAGTTGCAGTCCCGACTGACTTTGTTAACATACTGTTTACCGGCTGGAGAACATACGCTCCCCGCCGGGTTTACACTTCATAAACAACACAGATGGTGTGTCAGGACATTGCAACTGACCGCAGCAGTCAAGAATCAAGTTGTCTGAATCCGAAATTAGTTCTCACGACGCCCTTGTTTTGACAAAGTAGGAGCTCTCATGGATCTGGTTTTGATGATCCTGCGATTTCTCTTTGGGATGCCCGTAGAAGCCTGCGAGGTGGAGCCAATCGTGGTCCATGCCGACGGTCGAACGTCGAGTGGACGGCAGCGGTTTGTCTCGCAATACGGCGTTCAAAGCACAATTGGGGCGTCGACACATCGGCGGCGTTTTCTGCACTCGAAGCCCGGTTCTTCGGGCGGTTTCCGGGAACGTTTGTTTTACTTTTGGCGCATCGCGACTCGTTCAGTGTCTCGACGCCAGGATGATTGTCGAACGTCGAGAACCTAGTCTCGCGAGCAAGTTGGCGCGATACAACCCACTGGCGACGGACGATTGGTGACCGCTGCGGCAGGCGAGCTGAAGGCTCGTGTGCAGTTCTCTAGACGGCACCGTCCGAATCGGAAGCAAAGGGTGCGTCAGTGGATCCCGTGAAACAGATTGCTCTTGCCGTCGTTTCCTTCGTAATTGGTGTCGCGGCAGTCAAACTGCTCGATTGGTATACCAAGCGAGGAGCTACGAACGAGGCGAAGCGGATCGTCGAACAGGCCGAGCGGAATGCCGGCACGAAGATCCGCGAAGCGGAACTTGAAATCAAGGAGCGGGCGCTCCGCGAAAAGGCAGACGGCGAGAAGGAACTGGGCAAGTTCCGCGACGAACTCCGCGAGCGGGAACGGATTGTC
Source organism: Planctomycetota bacterium (assembly GCA_963204995.1). Classification (GTDB taxonomy): domain Bacteria; phylum Planctomycetota; class Planctomycetia; order Pirellulales; family Pirellulaceae. Next base: position 6,665 of record CAUJKL010001027.1, read on the forward strand.
GATAAGCGACTCGAACAGACCGAGCAGCAAGCTGACGACCTGCGAAAGCAGGAAAAGATCGTCGAAGGAACACAACGTCGACTCGCCGAACGCCTCGAAGCGACGAACCAGCGCCAGGAAGAACTCTCCAAAGTTCTCGACATGCAGCGCCAGACGTTGCACGAGGTGAGTGGATTGTCGCGAGACGAGGCGGTCAAGCGGCTGCTCGACATGCTCGATGTTGAACTTGCAAAGGAAACGGGGGCGGCAATCCTCAAGCACCAGCGGCACATTCAGGAAGTGTGTGACGAGAAGGCGCGAGAAATCCTGTTAACGGCTTTGCAGCGATATGCCTCGGCACATACCGCCGAGTCGACGACCAGCACGGTCGACATCCCGAGCGACGAAATGAAAGGCCGTATCATCGGCCGCGAAGGAAGAAACATCCGTGCGTTTGAGAAAGCGACCGGCGTTGACGTCATCATCGACGATACGCCCGGCGTCGTGATCGTCAGCGGTTTCGATCCCGTACGTCGCGAGATTGCTCGGCAAGCCTTGAATCAATTGATTGCCGACGGTCGTATCCACCCGTCGCGAATCGAAGAACTTGTCGGCGAAACCACCAAGCAGATCGAAAAGTTCATTCAGAAGAAGGGTCAGGAAGCGGCACAGGAAGTAAATGTGCATGGTCTCCATGAACGGGTCATCATGATGCTGGGACGCCTGCACTTCCGCACCAGCTACAGCCAAAACGTATTGCGGCATAGCGTCGAGGTGGCGTTTGTGACTGGCATGCTGGCCGAGATGATTGGGTTGGACGGCAACATCGCCCGACGCGCCGGACTGCTCCACGATATCGGCAAAGCCGCCGATCACGAGTTAGAAGGCGGGCATCCGAAAATTGGAGCGGATTTGCTGAAACGAAGCGGTGAAGGACCGGAAGTCGTACATGCGGCTCTCGGACATCACGACGACATCGTCACCGACAAGCCTTACACCATGCTTGTCGCGACTGCAGATGCCTGTAGCGCTTCGCGGCCAGGTGCTCGGCGAGAATCGCTCGAACGCTACATCAAGCGGATGGAAGAGTTGGAGTCGATTGCGAACGGATTCCCTGGCGTCGAGCAAGCCTTTGCCATTCAAGCGGGTCGCGAATTGCGAGTGATGGTTGGCTCCAAGCAGACCGACGATGCCAAGGCCGCCAAGATCTGTCGCGATATCGCCAAGGCTTTCGAAGAACAGCTGACCTATCCCGGTGAGATCAAAGTCACAGTGGTGCGTGAGTCGCGATTTACCGAAACCGCTCGATAGCAGAAGTCGAGGGACTTCTGAAAACTGAACTCCCACGAGTTCAGCTACGCAGACAGTTGCAACTACAGTAAGCGAGAATGATTCTGTGCGAATTCTTTTCATGGGAGATATTGTCGGCAAGCCGGGACGCAGGATCGTCGCGCAAGCTCTTCCTGGTTTGAGGCAACGCGAGAATCTGGACCTTGTCATCGCGAATGCCGAAAATGCTGCCGACGGATCGGGGATCACTCCGAAGATCTATCGCGAGTTGCTCGCTGCAGGTATCGATTGCATTACGCTCGGCGACCATATCTATCGTCGATTCGAAATCACGAGTGTTCTGGAGTCGGAAACGAATATCGTCAAACCGGTTAATTATCCCGACGAAGCGCCAGGTCGCTCGTGGGCCCTGGTGAAGGCAGCGAATGGGGTTTCCGTTGCCGTTATCAGTGTGATGGGACGCGTCTATATGCGACCCGTCGATTGTCCGTTCAAGGCGCTCGATCGCGTGCTAGCCGAGATTCCGGCGGAAGTAAAGGTTCGCATCGTCGACATTCATGCCGAGGCAACAAGCGACAAGCAGGTCATCGGACGCTATCTCGACGGTCGTGTTTCGGCGGCACTTGGCACGCACACGCATGTGCCGACAGCCGACGAGCAGATCTTCCCCGGCGGGACCGCGTTTCAGTGTGATGTCGGAATGACCGGCCCTTACGAAAGCATTCTCGGTCGTAAGATCGACCGTGTCACACATGCCACGATTACGTTTCGCCCGACTCCCTTTCAAGTCGCCACGGACGATCGTCGCATCGGCGGCGCGATCGTCGATGTCGATCCCGACTCGGGAACCGCGACGGCGATTAAACGAGTCATGATCGACGAGCAAGAGGCTGCGGAGTTGCAAGCACTCTCTGAACTTCCGAATAACGCGGCAGTCATCTAGCACCTTCGTTCAACCCGTTTACGGTTCCGCATTGATGCGGTCTACCGTGGGTGAAGCCGGAGCTACGAATTTCGATCATTCCTTGAAATTCGGCTTGCGTCGGATTTCGGTTAAAGATACCTTCCCGGACCTGTCTGCTGCTCGGTGATAGCAGTTCGATACATCTCACGTCGTTTCAACCGGTCGCTGGCATTGCAATCGGGAGATGACATGGAAGTCACGAGAATGATACGCGCCGCACTGATTGTTATCGTCCTAACATCAATTCCTGCTGCGAGCGGTTGTGTCGGATTGTTGTCCACGATGCGTTGGATAAGTGGAGCGAACTTCTCGCCGGCCGAGTACGACGGTCTGAAGGAGAAGCGAGTCGCGGTGGTGTGTGTCTCCGAAGACTCCGCCTATGGCACTGGCTCCGAGTCGTTGTTACTGTCTCGCGAGGTAAGTTCGATCTTGCAGAAGAACGTCAAGAAAATCGACCTCGTTCGGGCGGATGAGATTGCCGATTGGATCGACCGCGAAGGTTGGGACCAGATCGACTATCGTGAAATCGGACGTGGTGTTAAAGCCGAGCGAGTGGTGGCTATCGGCTTGGCGGGTTTCAGTATTCGCGAGGGTGCATCCCTGTATAAGGGACGTGCCGATATCACGGTTTCGGTCTACGACATGACGGACGGCGGGCACGAAGTCTTTCGGAAATCGATTCCCGAATTCAGTTTTCCCGCCACAGGGCCTTATCCGGTGGGCGATTTGAGCGAAGTCCAGTTCCGCCGCGCTTTCTTAAACACGCTCTCGCAGCATGTTGCCCGGTACTTCTATCCTTACGACGCCGCCGAAGATTTCAGCCGCGATACGGCCTTTATCCGCCCCTAATGCCGCTCGAACCACCGCTTGGGGATGGGGCGTTTGGGGGTAGGCGGGTGGCTGTGGCGAAGTCTTCGACGCCACGGCTGATTGGACTCCATCGTAAGCCGGGGCTTCGCGGACTCAGCCCCAGCCACCTCCACCTCCTTCATCCGCCCCTAATGCGAATCGAACTACCGCTTTGGGATGGGGCGTTTGGGGGCAGGCTTCGGCAGCATCTGCTTCTGCTCGTTACGAGCCGGACGCGGTGGACTGTTGTTATTGTTCGCGGCAGTTCGATTGGGAGCAGTCCCGAAACAAATTCTGTACGACGCCCCTGGCACAACCTTCTTCGGCCCCGGCCCACCTTCGGCGTGTGCCCGGTCGGTACAACCTCTGCCGGGGCTGTAAAGCCCCGGAATCGCATCAATATCAGCCCGAAGCCCCGATAGGGGCGACATAGCGCATTGCGCGCCCACTGTGTCGCCCCTATCGGGGCTTGAGGCAAGTTGAATGCTCGTTACCGGGGCTT
>CAUJKL010001028.1 GCA_963204995.1 Planctomycetota bacterium
CTCACCGTCGTCGCGTTTATCCGTGGCGACGAACACGCCCCCAAGCGATTGCATTTGATCGCCACCAACGGCACAGGCCCACTCGCCGCCGCCGCGCGAGCCATCGCCGGCAATCAAATCGACAAAGCGGCGATCGACACGCAAGGCTTTCGCTTTGCGGACATCAAGTCATATCGCGATCCGAATTTCCTGCCCGGTGCCGTGAAGTATGGAGACTTGCCGAATCTTCTCGCTCTATCCGCGCCGCATGCACTCTGGATCAGCGGTGAGAAGGGTGAGTTACCCACGTCCGTTATGCAAGCATACAAGTCGGAGAATCGCCAAGAACAAGTCGCCTCGTCGGCGCTGCAGAACGCCGCCGATGCAGCGGTTGGTTGGCTTTCCTCTGGTAACTAATTGGACAGCGCCGCATTCGGCGTTGATTCCATTCGTAAGGTCTTATGAGCACATCGTTTAACGGCAAGCCGCAGGCGACTGCGAGTCCCGAAACGTCGTCGCCTGCGGCTTGCCGTTAAACGATTGGTTGAAAACGACTTAAGCGTGCTAGTCTTTGCACAACATGGTGCTGTCCAACTAACACCGCGCGTTCACTCGACTAACGCTTTTACAATACTCGGGCAAGTATCCCACGCTGCTTGATAACTAGCTTCCAACGGTGCAGGAACATACGTCTCGGCATCAAGAAAAATAGGCAGGCTCGGCAGGGGATCACCCACTGCGATTGGCTCAACGTACGCCGTTCTGATTCCCAAAGCTTTATAGGCCGCAATTGTTAATGGTTTGTCAGGTGGTAGCTCGAAGGAGTCCTGGTCAATCCTCTCCCAGATGGCTCGATGGATTCCCAGTCGGTCGTGCTTGCCTGGTGGAAACAGATCGATCACCAACAAGTTGATGCCGCTGCCGATCAACTCACAGGCTTTCTCAATCAAACTCCGAAAGGCACCCTCCGAGTGTTTGTTGCCTGGGGAAATAATCTCGATCACGGCAACGACTTTGCCAAGTCGATGCTTTATCGCGATGCGATTGCCTCTTGCTGCATAGACATCTTGCTCGGCGGTTGCCACATAACTAGCCTGTGGCGGTGCGGCCGCCAACGCGACTCCGCCTGTCGGTTCTGACAGATTGTCGTGCTGTTGCAGCGTTACAACGTGGGGAATCGGACCGCTCACGACCTGTTCAGCCATCGCGAAGTAACCATCCGGAAGGCAGCCGAAGTTTAGTGCATTGCGGACTTCAATCGCCCATGACTGGTGAAAGTCATGGAAAGTCCCTGCATTCACTCTTGTCCAATCGTGAATCGGCATCTCGACGGTCTCCGGCATTCCGAGTAGTCTGGTGACATTCTAGCAACTCACTCTCAACAGGACGAGACAACGTGCGCGTGCCGCTGACGACCTGCGTGATTGTTACGATGCTGTCCGGGGCGTCGCTGGACGCTCAAGAATGGACCCGCTTCCGCGGCCCTAACGGCTCCGGAATCAGCGAGGCCAAGACCATTCCCGCCTCCTGGACCGAGAACGATTACAACTGGACCGCCGAACTACCGGGGCGAGGCCATTCGTCTCCGGTGGTGTGGGGCGACAAATTGTTTGTGACTTGCTGTGATGAAGAGGCGAGTCTCCGTCACCTGATTTGCTTGAACACAAAGAACGGCTCGACACTCTGGATAAAAGACTTCGCCTTCAAGAAGTACAAGCAGCAAAAGAACAACAGCTTTGCGTCGAGCACACCGACGGTCGACGCGGATCACGTCTATGTGCTGTGGCACTCGCGCGAGTCTTCGCCGTTAGTCGCGCTGGATCACGCTGGCAACAAAGTCTGGGAATACGACCTCGGCCCTTACACTCACGGTCAAGGCGGTGCCACGTCGCCAGTCGTCGTCGATGATTTCGTCATCGTCGCGCACGATCAAAAGGAGCCGAGTTTCCTGCTCGCGCTCGATCGCATGACCGGCAGGGAGCATTGGAAGATCCCTCGCGAAGGCAAGCACGCCTGCTATGCAACGCCTTGCCTGAACACGACCAGCGACCGTCCGGCCGAATTGATCTTCTCGCACTGTTACGAAGGCATCGTCGGCGTTGATTTGGCGACTGGCAAGCTGAACTGGCACCTCGATGTCTTCGGTCGCGACGATCAGCGTGCGTTAGTCTCGCCGATCATCGCCGGTGATTTAGTGATTGCCGGCAGTGGCGCGGCGGGAGGAACTCGCCACGTCGTCGCCGTGAAAGTTGAACAGGGGGCTGCGACGTTGGAAGCGACCGAAGCCTATCACATCACGCGCCAAGCCCCGCACATCCCCACGCCACTCGCGTATGATGACTGGTTGTTCCTGTGGAGCGATCAAGGAATCGCCACGTGCTTGGATCGTGCCAGCGGCAAGATCGTCTGGCAGCAGCGGATCGGCGGGAATTTTTATAGCTCGCCGATCTGTATCGATGGGCGAATCTACTGCATCGATCTCGATGGCGTGATGGTCGTGATTGCGGCGACCGACAAGTACGAAGAACTGGCCCGCATTCCGCTGGGTCAACCGACGTCGGCCACTCCCGCCGTCAGCAACGGTACGCTATTTATCCGCACCGAATCGCACGTTTACTCGCTGGGCGGCGCATAGGAATGGCTTGAACAGGAGAGAAAGGAGGAAGCAGAGGAAGACACTCGGCGTGGTTCTCTTGCTCCCTCCTTTCTCTCCTGTTCAACATCGCATTCTTCACTCTTTCCGAAACGGAAGAGTGGCAGACTTGCTCGGGTTCCTTTCAATCCAAAGGTTCTGGATTCTGTAGGGTGAGTCTGCTGGGAGGAAGTCTGCGCCCAAACGGTTGATCCTAAACGCCGCCGCGACGCCTCTCGCTTCTAGCACGCCAGTCGTCCATAATACTACAAACATCATTCGAATCCGTCTTTCTATAGGGACCAGACCAATTATGATCAAGACCGTTGTGGCCCTGAGCCTACTTCTTGTTGCATCAGTCACGCCATTCGTTATCGCCGAAGATGCCTCGTCGAAGCCCATCCGGGCTTTGATCATCACCGGCGGTTGCTGTCACGATTACGACTTCCAAACCAAGGCCATCAAGCAAGCTGCGACCGATCGAAATGTGAATGTCGACTGGACCGTCGTAAAGGAGGGCGGCAATGGGACCGACGCGCAGATCGATCTCTATAACAATCCCGATTGGGCCAAGGGCTTTGATGTCGTGATCCACAACGAGTGCTTCGCCGATACGACCGACGCGGACTACATCCGCAAGATTACTTCCGTCCACAAAGCCGGTGTCAACGCCGTGGTCATTCACTGTGCGATGCACACCTATCGCGCAACGAAAATTGATGACTGGCGAGAACTGCTCGGAGTGACCAGTCGTCGCCACGAACACCAAAGCAAGTACGCGGTCAACGCCGTCGCTGTCGACCATCCGATCATGAAAGATTTCCCCAGCGATTACAGAACGCCGATGGACGAGTTGTATGTGATCGAGCACGTCTGGCCAAACACGGAAGTCCTCGCGCGGTCGACCAGCGAGAAGACCGGTGAGACGCATCCCGTGATCTGGACGAACAAGTACGGTAAGGCCCGCGTGTTCGGGACCACTTACGGACACTCGAACGACACTTTCTCCGACGAAGTGTTTCTCACGACGCTCACGCGTGGCATCCAATGGGCTGCGGGGACACTCGCCAAGTAGCGGATACGCAGATTGTAGAGTTGGCCGCGAAAAACACAAAACATCGAAAAAAAGACTGACTCCAGGCGGTCGCTGCGTTTTGTGGCTTCTCGTGTTTTTCGTGGCTAAGACCTCCGACTGCCAATTGTTGTTACACGATGAGTTTCTCTGCAACATCACGGGTCTTCTCGCGGGAACGGCCAACACCAAGAAGGCTCATCTCGCGGAGCGAGATGGCTACTATGAACTGCTACGACTACCCACAGTACTGGGATCTTGCCTTTCGCTCGGAGACGAAGCTCGAAGCGGATTTCATCGAAGATGCTTGCGAAAAGTATTGCGACTTCCCAGTGAAACGGCTGCTCGAACCCGGTTGCGGGGGAGGGCGGTTAGTGGTCGAGATGGCAGCACGTGGTTATGACATGACCGGGTTTGATCTCAGCGAGCCATCGATTCGATACTTAACGAAGCGGCTCGCGCGACGTAAGCTCGCCGGCCACGCCATCGTCGCGGATATGACGAGTTTCGTGCCGCGACGCAAGTTCGATGCGGCCTTCTGTACCTTCAACACCTTCCGGCATCTGACTACCGAAGAAGCCGCTCGGCAACATCTCGAATGCGTCGCCAACAGCCTGCGCGCGGGCGGCATTTACATCCTCGGCTTTCATCTCCTGCCGCCGGACGCCGATGAAGAATGCATCGAGCGCTGGTCGGCCAAGCATGGCAAGACGAAAGTCACGATGACACTGCGCGTGCTCGATTGCGATCGCGAGCAGCGTTTGGAAACGATTCGCTTTTCACTACGTGTGCGCAGCGGCAAACGCGACTTGAAGCTCCAGTCGGACTACAAGTACCGCATCTACACTGCCGCCCAAATTCAACGCCTGCTCTTTTCGGTGCCGCAGTTCGAGTTGTGTGATGTCTATGACTTCTGGTACGACATCGAAGAGCCGTTGCAACTGAGTAATGAATTGGGTGATGCCGTCTTCGTTCTGCGAAAGCGGAAATGACGCGATGTGCCGCTTGTGGAGAGGGCCACGAAAGGCACAAAATATCACAAAAATGCTGACTCCACACCGCCGCTTCTTTTTGTGGCTTCTCGTGTTTTTCGTGGCCAAGACCTCCGACTGCCGAGTGATAGTACCGCAAGAAACGGCAGTCCCATCGCTGGCAGAATGAAAGCGATGGGCTAGAATACTTGGCGTCCCATCCAGGACTCACACCGTTGAAAACACTTACCCTCCTGCCAACCGGAGACGTCTCGTCCCCCGTTCGTTTTGCCACGGCGTGGCCAAGCACAAGGAAGAACCATGATTCGACGCAACCTGTTTATACTCGGCCTCGTCGCTCTGGCTTATGGATCTCAGCTTCAAGCCGCTGAATTGCGACTC
>CAUJKL010001029.1 GCA_963204995.1 Planctomycetota bacterium
TTTATCAACAGCACACTCTCCGAGCCGGAGAAACGCGAGATTGCTGATCAGATCCGCCGCCGCGAGCTGAAGCTTGTATACGTTGCTCCAGAGCGGCTGTTGTCCGAACAAACTTTAAGCTTTTTCAGCACGGCGGGCGTATCGCTGATCGCCATCGACGAGGCTCATTGCATCAGCGCATGGGGCCATGACTTCCGACCGGAGTATCGCGGCCTCAGCGTGTTGAAGCAGCGGTTCCCTGGCGTTGGCATTCACGCGTATACGGCGACGGCTTCGGAGCAAGTTCGGCAAGACATCGCCGAACAACTTGGCTTGGCCAAACCGAAGATGCTGGTCGGCGGCTTCGACCGACCGAACTTGTCGTATCGAATTCGTCGTGCCAGCGGCCGATTTCAACAGATTTGTGAAGTGCTGGAACGACATCGCGGTGAAGCGGGGATTGTCTATTGCCTCAGCCGCAAGGAAGTCGACAAGACCGCCGCCGGACTCGCGGGACTGGGCTTTCGCACCGCTCCCTACCACGCGGGCATGACCGATATCGATCGCCGCAAGAATCAAGAGGCGTTTATCGAAGATCGAGTCGACGTGATTGTGGCCACGGTTGCTTTCGGCATGGGAATCGACAAGCCCAATGTGCGGTTCGTCGTTCATTCCGGCATGCCCAAATCACTGGAGCATTACCAGCAAGAGAGCGGTCGCGCCGGACGCGATGGACTGGAAGCCGAATGCACGCTGCTGTTTGGTGCTGGGGATATTGTGACGTGGAAGAAGATGCTTGAGAGTTCCGAACCAGCCGCCCGAGATGGCGCGCTCCTCTCGTTAGACGCCATGCAAGACTTCTGCACCAGCGTCGTCTGCCGTCACCGAGCCATTGTCGAGTACTTTGGCCAAGAGTTGGAAGGAGACAACTGTGGCGCTTGTGATGTTTGTCTCGGCGAGTTGGATCTGGTCGACGACGCGATCACCATCGGCCAGAAGATTCTTTCGTGTGTCTTGCGGCTGAAACAACGTTTTGGTGCCGACTACACCGCCAAAGTGTTGGCCGGTTCGCAAGAGCAACGGATTGTACAGGCGGGACATAACCGGCTGAGTACCTATGGTCTGTTGCGAGACGAAGGTTCGGCAACGGTCCGCGACTGGATCGAGCAACTGGTTGGTCAGGGGTTTCTGGAGAAGACGGGGGAATACAACGTGTTGCAGGTCACTGCATCGGGTCAGCGGTTGCTAAAACGCGAAGCCGAACCGCAATTGCTTCGGCCTGCCGAAAAGCAGCGTGAGTCGCGAGCAGTAGCAGCTGACTCCTGGGAAGGTGTCGACCGTGGGTTGTTCGATGCGCTGCGCCAGATGCGGAGCGAGAGAGCGACGCAACAAAAGGTACCAGCGTATGTCGTCTTTGGAGACGCGGCGCTTCGCGATATGGCTCGCCTCCGGCCGTCGACACTGGACAAATTCCGCAGCGTGAAGGGTGTGGGCGAGAAGAAGCTGACCGACTACGGACAAGACTTCATCGAGGCCATCAACAAGTACTGCCAACAGCAACAATTGTCGCAAGATGTCGCTCCCATCTTGACGGCGCAACGCCCGCCAGCCCGCACGAGTGTCAATGCATCTTCCGTGGCCGCGTTTGCGTTCTTCCGCCAAGGAGCGAGCATCAAGGATGTTGCTGAACGCATGAATCGAGCACACTCGACGGTCGCTGGCTACCTAAGCGACTTTTTGAAACATGACAAGATTGTCGACCCGTCGCCGTGGGTGCGCCCCGATGTTGCACAACGCATTGAACAAGCGATCCAACAAGTCGGAGGTCAGCGTTTGCAGCCGATTCACGAACACTTGGGCGGAGAAATCGATTACGGCGAGATCCGTATCGTCGCCACTTGTCGCAACAATCGCGAGCAATGACCTTTGGAGTACGGGGACTTGTCGCCGCTTTGCCCTCTGTGCGAAGCACTTTGAGGGACGTGGCGGAAGCTGTAGATTGCGCTGTCTTGCGGGGGAAATTGCAAAGCGGGAACAAGTTCCCGCACTCCAAAGGAACCGAACTAAACGACTCCCAGCACGCTGCGAAGCTTAACGATGGCTTTGTATTTTTCGTCACTGACCCGAGCCTGAGTGATCTGAAGTTCCTCGGCGATTTCACTAACTCGCCAACCGTCTCGCATCATCGCGAGTATCGTTTGCTGCCGATCGCTTAGGCTCGATTCGCTCACCGACGCGATCTGCTCCCAAGCGTTCTCCATCTCATCGCTGCGGGAGACATTCTGCCGTTCGCCATTCCACGATTCCTCGAACGACTGGGGCCTCGGGCGGCGACGCCAACGCTGCACCGTGCGCCACACGGTCCGATTCAACTCGCGCCGTTCGTGCGATTCGACATTTCCGATTGCTTCGCTCAGGCCTTCCCGCGACATCCGATCGAGCAGTTCTACGAGGGCCTGCTGCGTACAGTCGTCCCATTCCTGCTGCGAGATGCCGGCATTCCGCCAGCTGACGGTGCAGTAGCGTTCGATCTTGTCGATGGTCTCCAACTCGCTCGCAGTCGTCGAGTGTGAACCGCCCATGGCGGCCGCAAATGCGACGGCACAGGCGGCCAGCTTGAGGTTGCGATTTGTGGGCGAAGTTGGTGGCATGATGTTTCTCCCGAGTTCTACTTTCGGCCGGGGATGGTTAGCTCGCTTTGTGCAACAGACATCGAAGGAACGACATCTCGCTGCCAAATTGACGGACTGGCCAACGAGCTTTTTGCGAGCTACGCAACTGCTGGGCCACTGCCACGGCGGTTCGACCGATCAACTGCATCAAGTCTTACGGCAGTCATGGTTTGCGGAAGATCATGGATCGCTATTTGCCGCCTGGAGCATGCCGGTTTGACAGAAGCTTTTTGCGAATTTCGTCCTTCAACCGGTCGAGGACCGACTGCTTATCGGTCTCGTCCAAGATGCGACGGACGACTTGCTTCGGCCCTTCGTTCCCCCAAGAGGAACCATGCTCGAAGTAGTATTTCGCTGCCTGACCGACGATATACGAGCCATAGCCCGCCGCCGCTCCTTGAGGCACGGCCGTGACGATCGTGCCGTAACCCAGCGTTAGCCACTTGAAGGTCATCGACGCGACGTTCGTCGATAGTTCGGCCAGCAGCACCCAACCGGCCGCTTTCAGGATCGACGCGACAAGTTGCTTGGCGTGGGGCCATGACATTTGCAGGCCATAGATATGAGCCATCGTGTAGACCATCGTGGCGTCGACGGCTGTACCACCGAGCGTATCGACGCCTCCGACTGGATTCAACGCCACGACGGCGGCCTTAATCACGGCGTAGGTCCAGATCGTTTGACTCGCCTTCTTGTCGCGCAGTTGAACTCGCAACGAGGCGATACGATCGGATTTGTCCGCCGCGTACATGGCGGCGTTCAACGTCACCAGAGCCAATCCGTCTCGCTCTAACAGTTCCAGAATACGAGCTTTCAGATCGGCCACGTCGGGTGCAGGACGTCGCCATTCGCTTCGTGTATTGCCTTTGGCATCTTCGATGATGTACTCGACTTCGCGGGGATCTGCCGCGGTCATGATGATGTCTTCGTCGGAAATCACGTTCGCCAGGCGGTCGTCTCGCAAGATCTCCAGCAGTCGGGCGCGTTGCTCCGGCGAATAGAGATCCTTCTTCGTGATCACGACAATCAAGGGCTTGCTGACGCCCGCTAAGGTTAGCAACGCCGAAAATTCGGTTTCGTTCAGGTCCGAGTCCGTGGCGAACAGAATCAGATCCGCACGTTGAGCGGCTTCGCGAGCCATCTCGGCGCGAGCGGCACCGCCAACTTCGTTCAATCCTGGCGTGTCGACCAAGACAACCTGTGAATCGGCAAGACCGGGAATGCAGTATCCAGAGCCTTCCCAATCGACTCGCCAGATCTCCTTGGTCCAACCGCCTTGCACATCGACTGCGGCAACTTCGCGGCCCACGAGTGCATTGATCAACGCCGACTTGCCAGTACTGATCTCGCCAAACACGACGATCTCGACGCGACCGCTCGTCAGCTTGTTGCTCATGTCTTGCAGTTGACGCAAGTCGTTTTGCAGAATCCCACGCTCCTCCGCGGAGCAGCTGCGCAGTTTGTCCAGCGTCTGCGTCAACGATTGAATCGCCCGCTGATAGTGATCATCTTTTTGAAGCGTTGACTCGGTCATGGAACTTGGTCTTCGTCGTGGCCTGACAAGTGGGTTCGCGCGGAGCGGACGAGCTTTCTCAATTCATCGATCGTGGTTAGCTTCTCCCACTCCTTGCGGGCGAATGCCGTCAGTCCGCCCTCGGGCTGCTTCATCTCGTTCTTGAAGTAATGAATGAACACGGCACCGATCCAACGCGTGATCAAGGCTTGCACGATTCCTTGCAACAGCTGGCCAGCCAACGTCCCGACGCCGGGCACCGTCTTGAGCAGCGATGCCACGACCGGAGCAATGAGCGGCGTCGCGGCACTCACGCCGAGTATGGAGATCAGATTCTTCCCCAGTTGCCCCACCAAGGTGACTGCCGCGTTGAGGTCGATATCCTGACGATAAACTCGTCCCAGGTCCACCACCATCTTCGTCGAAATGGCACAACCTGCGATCAGATCGACCAGCGGGAAA
>CAUJKL010001030.1 GCA_963204995.1 Planctomycetota bacterium
TCTCAAAGAACAGCCCACCGTGCCGCTGGAAGCCGAAGTGCTGTCGCCGGACACGTTCGCCGAGCTTTCGAATGACGAGATCCGGTCAAAGATTGTCTATCACGGCAAGCGGCAGTGCCGCTTGGATGACTTCTTCGATGTAGACGGTGAACGCAGCGACGATCTGGAGCTTCATGGTAACTTGCATAAAGTCCGTTGGATTGGTCGCGAGATGTCGCGCGGCCGGATCACCGTGCATGGCTCGGTCGGGATGCATCTCGGCGCGTACATGAAAGGCGGCGAGATCGAAGTGCATGGCAACGCCGGCGATTGGATTGGCGCTGAAATGAGAAACGGCCTGATTCGCGTGCATGGCAACGGCGGTGGGCAGATCGGTGCTGGATATCGCGGCAGCCTGAAAGGCATGCGTAACGGAACGATCATCGTCGACGGTTCGGCTGTTCTCGAAGTCGGCATGCGAATGCGACGCGGCATGATCATTCTAGGCGGTCCGGCCAAAGATTTTACCGGCTTGCAGATGAAAGGCGGCACGATCGTCTTGCTGGCCGGGGCCGAGATTCGCACCGGTGCCTGGATGATGCGCGGCACGATCATTTCGCTCAAGCCGATTCAGATGCTGCCCACATTCTCGTACGCCTGCCGTTACACGCCCGATGTCTTACGCCTATACTCGCGCCACTTGAAAGAACTCGGCGTGAACTTGCCTTACGCACCGCAGGATGGCGCGTACAACCTCTACTCCGGCGACGCGTCGGTTCCGGGCAAGGGCGAGATTCTTGTGTGGGATGCACTTTCGGCGTAATCGGTGTGCTGTTGCATCACACGATTGAACTTCCCAAGAGTTCGCAAGCTTGTCTCCCGCTTTCCGTCTGAGCCCCAAGCGGGGCGGCTCCAATTTCAGACATCTCGATCTTGAAGGCTCCCTTCGACGGAAACTCAAACAACTTAGCGGCGGGCAAGACGATCGCATGTGGCAAGAGCATCGCATCGCTTGCATTCCCTGCCATAAGTTCCCCAAAGAGGACTGGCCGGTATAGGAGTTCTCGGCCGGGTGGCTGTGCGGAGTCTTCGACGCCTCGGCTACTTTCAGCGCGTGCAAGGCCAGGGCTTCGCGGACTCAGCCCCAGCCACCGGCCCACACCGTCCCGGACATGAATTGTTGGTTGGCCAATAGCATCCATCGCGATGGCTACTCGGCTGCGGCGGTGCCGTGCTACTTCGTTTTCTTTTTTGATTTCTCCGGTGGCAGCTCGGCGTCGGGACCGTAGAGCTGTGGGTATTTTTCGGCGAGTTGGGCGCGAAGCTTCGGACGATTCTTCAATGCACCAGCTCGCTGACGCACAGTGGCTGGGTCGCTGACACCGGCCAGGTTTGCCGTGGCGGGCATGATTTGGCTGTCCCAGCCAGCTAAGTCCGCCGGTTTGACACCTTCGTAATAATAGGCCCCGGAACCGTAAGGGCTCGGGGCAAAGCCACCGACGATGCTCACGTCGAGATCGGCTTTGATCTTGTCCTCCCAACCGCCAGCCCATAGGCAGGCATTGACTAAGAAACGGCGGCCGTCTTCGCTGAGCAAGTCTTCTGATGCGCCGAACGATGTGTAGACGACGCGAGCAACCTTTTTTTCACCCGATGGTGCCACATAACAATTCCGCGTCCAGCCTGCATTGACGATGGGCTTTTCCGTATTGATGTCGTCACTTGGATCGAACGTATTCAGCACTTGCACTTCAAGTAACGGTACGGCATCGGCTGGTGGTTGCGACTCGTACGCACCGGAGTAAGCGTGGATTTGTTTGACGCCTGCTAGAATCGGGTGGCCAACCGCCGACGCGACTGGCGTGATGCGGCTGCCCATGTGATGGTTCGAGCCATAGTGAGATTGCCCGCGAACTTTATCCCACGTATTGCCGAACACCTGTTCTCCCAAACCACCGCGGTAGTCTTCGCCGCTGTAGTTGAAGTTGAGTTTTTCCCACACTCCCTTTTGGCCGTTGAAGCAGTGCGTCGAGGTGCGAACGCCGACGACTGGGCCACCGCGTTCGAAATAGTCGGCTAACAGTCCCGCTTGCTCGTCTGGCAAGTTCATAAAACGCGCAAAGAAGAACAGCACGTCTGCGTCTTTCAGCGATTCCAAGCCAGGTACGTCCCCAGCGCCAGCTTTGATCGCACCTTGATCATCGACCCCGAACAACACCGTGCAACGGAAGCCGTGATGCTTCGCCAAGATCTTTGCCAGCAGCGGGCAGGTTTGCTCCGAGCGATACTCGTGATCATTGGCAATAAACACGATGTGTTTGCCTTTGCCGAGACCTTCGCTACCTTCGTAGACTAATGACTCTGCGAGTACGGGCGATGCAGCCATCAACACTGCTGCTGTTATCCAAGTATTCATCACGTGCTTATCTCCTGGTGGTAGTCTGAATGTTTCGAGTATAAACCGCTGCGTCGTAGAAAATCGCGTTGATGATGCGGACAATACCATCGACGCAGCAGAGCCGTATGCACTGCTATTGTTCCATCGACTTCAAGACAGCGTCGAGTCGCTTTCGCACCGCCTTCGTATCGGTCGTGTCATCTTTCTCCAGGATTGGCCGCTGTTCGAGTCGATCGTCTGGGACGTCGTACAGCCGTCCATCGTCGTACAACTTGTAACGCCGGTCGCGGGCAAAGCGAATTAACCGAAAGCGATCCTTATCCCAACCTGGACGTGGATCAAAGTGGCAAAACACCCACGGCCGAGTCGCTACGTCCTGACCAAGTAGCTGTGGATAGAAGCTGATACCGTCCGTGAGTTCATCGCTCGGCAGCGGACGGCGCGCTGCATCTAGCAACGTTGGTAAAAAGTCCGTCGAGTCGACGAGGTTGTCGTTCACTGCGGGCTTGATCGTTCCCGGTTGCCAACAGATCAGCGGCACATGCGTTCCGGCATCCGTCGTTTCGCCCTTCCCGCCAGCGACTGGCCCGGTCGTCGTTTGCGATGTGACCTTCAAGTGTGTTCCGTTGTCGCTATAGAAGATCACCAGCGTGTTTTCGGCGATCCCAAGTTGCTTGATCTTGTCGATGATGCGACCGACACATTTGTCGGTGTACTCGGCCATGTCTTTGAAATACCGAACTTCTTCGCTGTCTCGCTTCGCGGGATCTTGCCATTCGGGGCTGTCCGGCGTGGGCACCATGGGCCAATGCGGCAGCGCCATCGGATAGTAGACAAAAAAAGCCTCGTCGAGATGGCGTTCCATGAAGCCGTTGATGTACTCGACCCACACGTCCGGCCCGTAGCGATCTTGGAGATCGTCGCGGAATTTACCGTTTTCATTGATCACGGGGTTCGCGTAGCGAGATCCTTTCAACTCGGTATGGCCCGTGTGCCACAGGCAGTACTCGTCGAAGCCTCCATCCTCTGGCTGCATGCCGATCCCGCGACGCAGCTCGGCACCGGGATAGTCCGGCGGATCGTAACTTTGCAGTTGCCATTTACCCGCCACGCAAGTCTTGTAACCAGCCTCTTGCATCCAATGCCCGAAGGTCTTGGCACCCGGATCGAGAATGCCAAACGCGATCCAATTGCGGTGATTGTACAGCCCTGTCATTAATTGCAGCCGCGTGTTCGCACACAGCGGCTGTGCATACGCGTGTGTGAAGCGAACTCCTTCGCGAGCCAGTGTGTCCAACGCCGGCGTCTTGTAGCTCGTTCCGCCATAGCTGCCCAACACTTCGACGCCCAGATCATCCGCCATGATCAGCACGATGTTGGGACGGTCGCTGGGCTCGGCACCGATTGCTGAAGTGAATAGCAGAGGCGAACCGAGCAACGAAAACACCGCGATGGCGGTCGTTGTTACACCTACGCTCGTAGCGGTTGGGTCGAATTTTCGGATCAAATGTAATACTCCCTGGTTGGCCATAGACAGTATCCTTCCGATGAATACTCGGGTCAATTCCTAGCTCCTGGCTGGCAATGCGTCCGATCGTCAGCCAGCCGGAAAAACCGGCAACGCCGCCGCATCCCTTAAGCTATCATTGCGATACGGTTCGCGTGGAAGTCGAATCGCGAAGGAGCAATCGCGTGTCTGAAATGGTCTTCGGATTCTTCGTTTTCGTCGCCGCTCCGTGTTTGATCGTGATAGGAATCGTTTTGGGGCGGCTCCTTTTCGGTAAGTCCGAGTCGAAACCGACGCGACAAAGCGATGCGGCAGCGACGGCTCGAACCATTCAGCAACTCGCGAACGAAGGTGCGATCGACGAGGAGTTGCGAGCGAAGCTGTTCATGCTGCTTCGCGAATCCTACGAACGTGGTCGCGATGTTCCACCGACCAGGGCGACAGAACCGCCTCGCCCGGCGATTGCCAAACAGCCGGTGGTGCGGGAATCCGCTGCGACGAAACCCGTATCTGCACCTCCGCAGAGAGTGATCGACGAACAGAGTCCGATCGAAGCCGAGATCGTCGAAGAAGTTGCGACGCCTGCGTTTGTTCATCCGCTCGATGCACCGGACCCTATCGCGGCTCCCGTTCCCACACTTCCACAGCAACGTCGTCGCGCGTTGGCCGACGTGCTGCAAGCATTCATGCAAGCGAAGAACATCCGGTGGGGCGAGTTGGTCAGCGGGTTACTGATCGTGGGCTGTTCGGTTGCTTTGGTGATTAGCCTTCGCCGCGAGATCGAGAGTCTCAGCGAAAAATTCATCTACTTGCCGGCCTTGCTGTTCATGTTGGCCACGGCGGCGATTCATGCTGCCGGCAACTACACGCTCCGCCGCTGGAATTTGCAAACGACCAGCCGCGGCGTGTTGATCATCGCGACGCTGCTGATCCCGATCAACTTCCTCGCCGCCATCATCATCACCGGGCCGGAATCGCAGCAACTGTCTCCGTTTCACCCGCTCTACCTATCGTCGGTCGCGGTCGGCATCCTCGCGTTCGGCACGATGGCTTACTTCGCCGGCCAGGCTTTGATGCGCGAAGGATCGTGGCGGTTGTGGATCGGTGTGATGGGGACGTCGGTCGGGCAACTGCTGATCAATCGCTTGGCCGATCGAGGAGCGACCGCGCTCTCGGCCAGTCTGCTCGTCAGCCTGCCGTTGATCGCTTACCTGGTCGCCACGATCAGCCAGTTGCAAGTCGCGAATCGGCGTCCGCGAATCGGTATGACACGCGCCGTCGACACGCTGCTTGTGCTTGGCATCACGAGCTTTGCCCTGGCTGCACCAATCGGGCTGCTGCTGTCCAAGTCGGAGTCGATCAGCATGGCACTCGCTTGGTTATCGACACCGTTGAGTCTGCCGGCCGTGGTGGTTCTTACGACGGGTCTGGCGTTACATCGGCGAGTATCGTCCACGCGATTGGCAACTTTGAAAACGGTGGGCACTGCGTTGGCGCTGACCGGCGGTGTGATGATGTTGACCGCGGTCGTCTTTGCCTGGCCGGAGCCGCATCTGTTGATCACGGTCGGCGTATTCAGCTTCACGTCTCTGACACTGCTTGCCGTGATAGGTCGCCTTCCCGCACTGCATGTGCCAGCGATTGGTTGCGGTGCGTTGGCGTGCGTTGTTGGATTTCACTTGCTGCAGGGATCGTTCGCCGGTTACGAAGCCAATTTGGCGCGCCGCATGTACGACCTATTCTTCCTGGGACGCACGAGCGTCGTCCTCACGGTTCTAGCAATCGTTGCCACTGGCGTGACGGGGTTGTTGTTGCATCAGGGGCGGCGAGCGAGCGCGATCAGCTACCTGGCTGGCAGCGGCGGAATTGCCGCACTTAGCATCTTCATCGCGATTACAGTTGGCTTCTTCGGAGCAAGCGATCAGGAACCGAATCTTGCTTCAGCCATTCTCTTGTTCTACACAGTCGTCTTACTCGTCGCGAGCTACTTCGTTCCCACAGCGGCATTGACCTGGGGCGGATCGGCGCTGTTGCTGCTTGGCTGTATTCATTGCGTCGGCTGGAATACTGTGGTTCAAAACTGGTTAGCGGACGTCTCGCTTCTGCCAACTCGTCCGGTCTTGGTGGGCACTTTGTTGCACGGCGTGATGGTCGTGATGGCGGCCTGCTTGTTGTCATGCAGAGAATCATCGCGGTCGTTCACTGCCGCTTCTTATCGCTGGCAACACCTGATCGCTCCGTTGACTCTGTCCGCACTGCTGGCCTCGACGTTGGTCTTGCCCTCGTCAGCACTGGTCGTCGAACAACGGTTTGGCGAACACGCGTGGTATATGGCGGCGTTGTCGTTGATCTGGCTTGTTGCCACATTCGTTCACCGGTCGCCATTCAGCTTCTCGGTTTTTCAGGCGTTAGCAACCCTTGCCATCGTATTCACCACGGCCTCGGTCTGTCAGCAACAAAGTTGGTGGAGCGGAACGCTGCTGTCGCCGCAGCATTTGCAAGCCGTCTTTGGCACGTTAGCCGTGTGGTGCATGGTATGGAGTTTTGGCCGGCGCGTGCTGCGTCGCCGCTGGCCGGATATCGCCGAAGTCATGCGGAGTAGCGAAACGACAGTCGACGATGTCGTTTTCGCCGCGACGGTTGCCGGAATGTTTGTGATGTGCGTTGTCGCTTGTGCGTGCGGTGCAGCAGAAGAACTTGGAATCAATAAACCGACTAGTTCGCTGGTCGCACCGATGTGGACCAACGTGTTTACGATCGGCTCGTGGACCACAGTCATCTTGCTGGCTCTGGCTGCTGCCGGCTCGCTGATTGAACGCTTCTCGGTAATTACTCTTTCGGCGGCGTTCCTGATTGCTGCGATTGCCGCGATGCTGATTGGCGGCAGCGTCTACGATATGTTGGCGGTTGCATCCGGCCTGCGTTGGTCATTCGCGGTGCTCGGCGTTGTGTTGACCATCGCGATCTG
>CAUJKL010001031.1 GCA_963204995.1 Planctomycetota bacterium
TAACGCCGGCATCAAATACGTCTGGAACGAAGCACTGCGGCGACGCGTCTCATGTTGAACGATGTTCTTAAACACGTTGGACCAAGTCGCGACCTCGGCGGAGGCGTGCGTGCGGAGGGAGTGTAGGAATGCTTCGCGGCGCTGGCTGCGCGATAGCTGGCGACTAGTGACGCGGTCTCTCTTGAACAAGCGAGCGATCAAGTTGCGGAACATGAAGTTCTCCTTAATGAGTAGCTGGCAGCGATTCGCTTTCAACTTTCAGCAGTCGAGCTGGTGATGAGTTAAATAGTTTTCAGTTTTCAGTTTTCAGTTTTTGAATATGCGATGTCTGCTCGAACCACGAAATACACGAAAGGGAGTGGCCTGTTTTCTTTCGTGTAATTTTCTTTCGTGTAATTCGTGTGTTTCATGGTTGGTCTCGGCGTTCGCGTCTGGGGCGGAAAACGGAAAGCCAGAAGCTGACCGCTGAGAGCTAACAAAGCAGAGGTCAGAAATCAGAGAGGGGACTGCCGAGAACCAAGCGCCAAATACTGATCGCTGACTTCTGACTTCCGAATTCTGACTCGACGCCGCTGCTTCGGATTCAATGTTCTCAGACGCGCCCGCAGGCGCATCGCGCCATTGCCATGCAACGTCAAAAGAACGCGAGTCTCGCGCGTTCGTCGTGCGGCGGTATTCTGCTGGTCCAGCTGTCATGTCAATTTTGTTAAGATGCGTAGACGAGGAAATTCGCAACACCGGCGAAGATAGGGGAGATGGTACAGTTGTTAGGTTGCACAGTCAAGCATTTCAATGGGCGTTTAACCTTAATTTCTAAAACGGGTTAGAGTCGATTTTCGCTTTACGAATGGTATAAACATTGGAGGTCGTTGCCGTTTTCTTAGGGCAGCCCATTGGAAGGAGGGCGATTTTCCACCGATGGCGGCGGCAATGTGTGCTTAACGGAAAGCCGAAGCGACGGTCTTATGGCATTCTCCGAGCAGTCGCCTGCGGCTGGCCGTTAAACGAGGAAGTTGTTGTTACACGCTTTCTTTGTCGCGAAGTGAGGGTAAGTGACGGTGAGTATCAGAAAACAGAGAGAAAGCACGCGTGGCCGTTTCGTTGAGTTTCCTGAAACGCCAGTTAGGATGGAGGCGAGGGCAAATACCTAGCGGGGTTTCACTGGACTGCTACGCTGAGATCGCACCGATGGCCCGTAAACGTTCCTCATCCACATGCCGAAGTCGTCGAGGTGCCCGGCGGCTAGTGTGCTTTCCCGAGTTGCTCGAGACTCGCCGAATGCTGGCAGTGCTGGCGGTCCCCAGCGACTTTGCCACGATTCAAGACGCGATCGACCATGCGCGAGGGGGCGATACGGTCCAGATCGCCGACGGTTTGTACGAAGAGAATCTGGACTTGACCCGGATGGGCTCGGCGATCGGCGGTGGCGCGGGAAACATGCGGATTCAGGGCGACTCGCAGTCGGTCGTGGTCCGGGCGACGGAGGGGGCGGCGCTGTTCAACACTGGACCCTTTGCCGGCGATTTAAGTGTCCAACAAATCACGTTCGAGCCGCCGGACGCGAGCAAGACGACGGCGGGAATCTCGCTGCAAGACATCACGGGAACCGTCACGTTGCGAGATATTGTCTTTCGTAACTTGACCGGCGAGGCGCTGCGCGTCGAGCAGATCGTGGGCGACCTTGTGGTGAGCGGTAACCTCTTCCAGGCCACCGGCGGACTGGCGCGATCCGATGCCTTGCACGTGACGAACCTGATGGGGACGGGCGTGATTCACGATAATCATTTTGCCAACGTGACCGGGACCGCGATGCGACTTGAGCAAACCGGCGCGACTGCCGTGCTCATGCTCTCCGCGAACGAGATCCTGGGGGACGCGAGCTTCTTTCAGACAACCGGCGATGGTATCGTCGCGTCGGTGTCCGGCGACGCACAACTTGATCTGTCGCTGGATCACAATCAAATCAAGAATCTGCGCGGCCGGGGCATCGATGTGCAGGTCATGGACCAGGCACGACTGGAATCGCGTTGGACCAAGAACACGCTGCAGCAGATTCGGGGCGAAGCGGCGCTGAAACTGGACGTCGCAGATTCCGGCGGGGCGGCGCTGGCGGTGTTCGACAATTCGGTACTCGACGCCTTCGGCAACGGGATGTCCGTGGCGTTGCGGCAAGCGGCCGAGGCCCGCGTTCTGATCCGCGACAACTTGTTCCTGGCTATCGGCGATGGAGAGGACAAGGCGGGACTGACGATTGCCAGCGGAGCGGATGCGACCGGTAAACTGGCGGTCCTGGTCGACAACAACAGCATCGACACGATCGCGGGCAACGGGATGCAACTGAGGGCGGGCGGGTCGGTATCCGTCACGGTCGTCTTGACGGACAATTTCTTCACCGGTACGAATACCACGGGTGGCACCGACGCTCTGGTGTTGCAGAGTGCCGCGAATAGTGCGGCCACCATCCAGGCCAGAGTGGCGGGCAATCAGGTACTCGACCCGCTAGGCGGTGCCTATCGCTTGATTGCGTCCGGAGGCACGTTCGCGCTGGCCGGCAGTGCGCAAACACCGGACGACGAACTTGCCGCCACGAACCAGGGTGATTCCGTGAATGTGGAGGGCACGGTGCAACTGATCCCCGCCGATGCGCTCGACGCGTCCGTCCCGCTGCTGCTGGGTGACTTTGTCTGGCTTGACGCGAATGGGAATGGCATCGCCGACAGCGGCGAGCCGGGCCAGGCGTTTGTACTCGTGAATCTCAGCGGTATCGATTCGGCTGGTGCCGCAGTCGAACGGTCAACGCTGACCGACGCGATGGGCCATTACTATTTTAGCGCGCTATTGCCCGGCAATTATTCGTTGGCATTACAGACGCCACTCGGATTGCGTCTGACTGCGGCCAATCAAGGCTCGGATGATGCGAATGACAGCGACTTTGACCGCGCAGCGATGACCGCGCTAGTGACGCTGTCCGCCGCCGTGGGAGATTTGACTCGGGATGCGGGCTTGGAACGGACTTGGCAGAATCCGGCCAATCGCTTCGACGTGAACGGTGACGGGTTCGTGTCGCCGATCGATGCCTTGCAGTTGATCAATGAAATCAATGACAACGGCAGCTACCAACTGCCGATTCCCTATGTCGCGCCAAATGTTCCGCCGCCCTACTTGGATGTGGATGGGGATGGTTTTATTGCCCCTCTTGATGTATTGCAGGTGATTAATCACTTGAACGAAGCGCTCGGCGAGGGCGAAGCGGCGAGCGAGACTCGGCCGGGTGATGAGTTACCTCAACTTGCACTGGCATCGGACGTGCCGCGACCTGGCACCATAAGCAAGTCGTCGGTCGCTCGTCGGACGACGCGGCCACTGTGCGGAAGTCGTGAGCAATTAATCGCCAGAAGTCGGCCGATCTGTGCCAAGGCAATCGTGCTCTCCGAACTGCCGTTGCGGAGCGAATCGAAATCGACGCTCGATCCACAACTGGTCGATCGCATCATGCTGGATGTCGTTTGATGCTGGCGGTGCGACGCTCCGCCGTCGCAGCTTCACGAAAGCGGAGCGTGATGGTAGATTCAGTTCTTCGCCGAGACAAAACTCTACGGCAGCGGCGGTTGCGGTGCTGGCAGGAGCGACTTGATTAGCTCGTCGAGCGTGTCGAGCAAGCCGTCATCATCCCCTTCGCCCCCTTCATCGATCAGTCCGTCGCGGTCGTTATCGAGTCCATCACTGTTGAAGTGGTCGTTCCAGATTCGGCCAAGCAGTTCCAACAAGGCTCGATCCACAACGTCCGTCGTGGGCGTCGGGGGCGTGACCGTCGTGACCGTATTGATGATCTCGCCGCTGACCAACAGGTCGTTGTTGTCGCGGTACAGAATATCGACGCCGTCGTCACCCAACAACCGATCCTGTCCCGGTCCGCCTGAGATGCGATCGTTGCCGTTGCCGCCGCGGAGCAATGGATCGTTGTCTTCGCCACCAGCGATGAGATCGTTGCCGTCACCGCCGAAGGCACGATCCGCGCCGCGACCGCCGAAGATCACGTCGTCGCCATTGCCGCCGTTGATCACGTCGTCCGCCGCACCGCCAATCAACAAGTCGTGACCATTGCCCCCGAAGATGGTTGACTTGCCGCCACCCGCGTGAATGTTGTCGTT
>CAUJKL010001032.1 GCA_963204995.1 Planctomycetota bacterium
CACTTAGCGAAGTATCCCGATGATTGGGGCGTCCGCAACGAATTGGGATTGGTGCTGTCGGAAGTCGATCGGGCTCAGGCGTTGGAGGAGTTTCGCAAAGTCCCGGCCGATTCAGAGGCTTATGTCGACGCCTGCCGGCAAATTGTTGTTATCTGTTTGGCGAGCGAACGCCTTGAAGAAGCCGAGCAAACACTCCTCGAATTAACAGAGAAGACGCCCGGGGATTGGTGGCCGCAATTGGCACTGGCCGAGTTGTATTTCCGTCAGACACGTCTGCGAGAGGCGCTGCCGCACGCGGTGCGAACAAGTGAACTAGATCCGAAGAATTCGGCAGCGTACTTCTTGACCGCAGAGATCTTGGACGATCTGCGGCGTCCCGGCGAAATGATTGCACCGTTGCAAAAGTTGATCGATCTCGATCTTGAAAACTACGCGGCGCACATCAACCTGAGCTACGCGTATTCTGAAGCAGGCCAACCAGAGCGTAGTCAGGAAGAGGCACAGTGGTGCCTCGCGCGAAATGCGAATGATGTCAATGCCTTGCGATTTCTGGCCAAGGCCCTGCGGGATCAAGGAAATGTCGACAAGGCATTGGAGACGATCGAGGGGGCTTTGACCCTTGTGCCGAACGATTTGGAATGCAGGCTGCTCAAGGCCGAGCTATTGATCTTCAATCGGCGTGAGGAAGAGGCGTTGAAGGATCTCGAGCCGCTCTATGAGCTACACCAGGATGATCGCCGCCTGGTTTCGTTGCTGGCACAAGCGGCCGCGACAGCGGGGCGAACCGACGAGGCGAAACGGTATCGCGAGCAGGCTCAAAAGCTCTCGGAGCGATAGCCTTCTTGCCCTTCGACGATCTGAATGTTGTGATCCACAGGCAGATCCTCGAACTCTTGTAATTCGCCGTTCGGCCAGCGGATCGTCAGTCGATCGATGCTTGTTGCCGAACCAACTCCGATCAACAACTCCGCCGGACTCTGCCCCATAAAGCCATTGGCCGGGAACAAGTCGCGGGTGATTGCCTTCGTCCCACAATGCAAGACGACTCGCGCGCCGATCGCCATGCGATTCGAAGCGGTCCCCTGCAACTCGATTCGCACTCTGTGGTGCTCGGTCGAAATGCGGTTCGCAAACATCCGCAACGGTCCGCCACCAACCGAACCGACCAGCAGATCGACGTCGCCATCTCGGTCCATATCACCTGCAACTGCCGAGCGCGAATCGGAATCGATATTCGCCTGCGAAGCAAAAGACGCGTCCACGAACTGCTCGCCATTAATGTTCACAAACAACCGATTTGCTTCGAAGGCGCTCAGGTTGTGTCCGAGTTGCGGCATTTGAAATGGCGACCGCACCCAGAATTCTCCGGCGGCGGTATCCACTTCGCCCAATTGCTCGGTTTGGCTCGTGCGATCCAACGGCTGTGACACGACAGCCTTCCACATGCACGTTCAGCCATCGGGTTTCCCGCGTTGATAACTTAGGAATCCGGTTGTCGCATAGATATCGAGCTGGCCGTCGGCGTCGAAGTCAGCCAGCGCGGGGGCATACGCCCAACCGACGGTATTCACGCCCGCAACTTCGCTAGTTTCGTGATATTGACTCACCCCTTCCTTCGCAACGTACAGCCGATTCCCGGCGCAGGAACCCTGGATCTGTTGGAAAATGCCTTCCGGATAGTCTTCCGGTGCAACATGAGCGATGATCCGCCGCCCCATCTTCGAGAACATATTGGCAACATAAATCTCTGGGCGGCCATCGCCCGTCATGTCTCCGGTGGCCACGCCCATACTCGTGGCATAGTCCGATACCCCCGCTTCACCAGAGCCATCGCGGAACTTTCCATTTCCCTGATTGATCAGCAGTACATTCGTACCGAAGTCGTTGGCAATGTAGAGGTCGGGATAGTGATCGCCGTTGGCGTGAAGCCAAGACGCGGCGAACGATTGACGCTTACCGCCGCCGGCGTTGGCGAATTCTGTCACATTCTCGAAATGCCCATGGCCTGTGTTTCTCCAAAGATGATTCTCTAAACCCGTATCATCGTCACCGACCCAAGCAGGTGTTTCCTCGCGATTCGCCGCCCGTGGAAGTTGGTACAGGACGTAAAGATCGAGCCGACCATCACAGTCGTAGTCGGCGACGACACAACCGCGCGGGTTGTATCCGAAGACGATCCCTGACGAGTCTGTGATGTCCTCGAAGCGACGTCCCTCGCGATTCCGATAAAGTCGGTCACCCAGGATCAAATCAGAAAATCCGTCGTTATCGATGTCGATCCAAGTCGCTAGATACACTTGATCGTTGACACTCCGCGATCGCGGCTCTTCATCGGCCCACGTGGGTAGCCCAAATTCGTCGGTCACTTCTGCGAACTTCTCACCTGCCATCGATCGCAACAGACGCCAACGGCCATTTGAGCTGGCCACGGCCAGATCGTGAAAACCGTCGCGGTCGAAATCGGCAGCGGCCATTTGCGTGTCGTACTGGCGAACCTTGTCTTTGGCAACGTTCCAGTTGTCCTGAATGTCAACTCGATCCAGACCAAATTGCTGGGTGACTTCTTCGAACAGCGGACTGGCCGAGTGGCGATGCACCGCGGAACGCACTGCCCAGCGGTCAAGTATCCTGCCGCTCTCGATGGCCGCGTCATCCGTGAAGTAGCAGCGGAGTTGGTGCTCGGAAGTGAACTCGACGAATCCCGCTTGACGATCCTTGCCAACCCCAGCAAGAAACAACGTCACATCCCAATACCCCGTCGCTGGATCGTTGTTGTCAACATGCAAATCCAAGACACGGCACGTAACTTTCTCGAACTTATCGAAGTCCGCAAAGTAGGTTTGCAAGTAGTTCGCGAACTGTGCGGCATCACGCGAGGCCCCTGGGGCGTCGTCCGCGTCCGTTCGTACTTCTTGAACAAACCCGAGATCATATCGAACGCTTCGTCCAGAGCTGGGGAACAACACTTCAAACCCTGCGCGGCAGAGACCTTGAATCGCGTCGGTATCGCGCTGTTGAAGTGCCTGGCCGAGAGTCTTGCCGAATTTCTGTTCCAACTCGAACGCGACGTGCTCGATGTCCCAAATGTGCTCTTGCTTCTCAATCGCGAGTATTACCGGGCCTGATGATTTGCCAATCTGGCCGGTCGCTGTTGAAGGCGGTGACTGGGAGGCATCTTGGGAACGACAAGCGGCCAGCAGCACGACGAGGGCTGCGCCAAGAGGAGCCCACACACGAAATCGATCGCGAAGATGCATTCTCAGAGAATTCCCTGCTCGGCGAGCACTTGCTAGTCAACGGCCTAATTCCTTTATAATGAAGTGTCTTGCGTATTACCACGTCGCGTCTCAAGTTGACGGATCTCATGCGAAATCGAGTTCGAAACGCTCTCTTGATGGTCGCGACGATTCACCTGATCGCCGTCCTTGCGTGGTGGGATTGCAGCCTGAACGCTAGAAAACGACTGAACTCTGTGCCAACGGCTTCTGCGGCAGAGGCTCCCTATGTGGCCGAGCAAGTGTCTGAGAATTGCCACTTCACGAAAAGCGATGGCCGTGTGCGTTCCGATCTGAGCGAGGCGACTTCGAAGCAGGCGGGCGACGCATGAGCTCCACCGATGAACCCGAACCGCTGCGAGCCGACTCTCGACGCGACATCAAATCGCGACGAAAGTGGCTGTTTCGAGGTCTGGCGATCGCCATTTCGCTGCTGCCGTTGCTACTCTTCGAGTTGGCATTGCGGTTGTGCGGATCTGGCTACGACACACGCCTGATCGTCCCGGCACCCAGCGCAGCCTCCGCCACGACCTATCAATTCAACGAACCGGCGGATCGCGCCTATTACGGTTCCGAAGATCTATCCGGCCCGGAACCACGCGCGTTTGAACTTCCTAAGCCCAAACGTATCTATCGCATTGTCGTGATTGGCGGTTCCACCGTAGCCGGGTTTCCCTACCCGTTCGAGCTTGCTTTGCCCAAGCATCTCGAAGTAATTCTTGGCGAGCAGTTACCCGAGATGCACTTCGAAGTATTGAACGCCGGGATCACCTCCATCAACAGCTTCAGCGAAGTCGACATCGCACGGCAAGCCGTTGCCTGCGACCCCGACTTGATCGTAGTCCACTCGGGCCACAACGAGTTTTACGGACCAGGTGGCTCGGCCTCGAACTCGAGCAATCTAACTCCTGCGCTCTATCCGGTGATGCAGATGCTGCGGCGGCAGCGATCGTTTCAACTGGCGATCTCATTGATTCCCAGGAAAACAAGTGCCCACTTAGTCGAAACGTTACCAGCCGACATCGCCATTCCGCTAGACGGCGAGGTCTTCAATCGCACTCAAACGCAATACCGGGCGAATCTGCAAAAGGTTGTCGATCTTGCGAAACGCGCGCAAATACCAATCGTCGTATCGAGCGTTCCCTCCAACCTACGTGACCTCAGTCCCTTGCAGACGAAATCCTCGTTGACGCTATCGGACAGCGAAGCGGAAGAACAGGCTTCGCAGTTGAAAG
The DNA here is from genome assembly GCA_963204995.1 of Planctomycetota bacterium. Lineage (GTDB taxonomy): Bacteria > Planctomycetota > Planctomycetia > Pirellulales > Pirellulaceae. The sequence goes on from CAUJKL010001032.1 coordinate 4,511, forward strand.
AGGCGATGCGGCACATTTCTTATCAGAAGTACGACCTTGCGCTGGAAACGCTCACCGAGGCGCGTCGCGCCGATCCGACGCATCCGCTACTGGCCTACCGTCAAGCACAATGCCTCGAAATGCTGGAGCGCCGCGCGGAGGCTGCGGAAACCTATGCTTTGGCTGCCGACTTGGATGGCTGTCGGTTTCGCGCACCAAGTTCTTTTTCAGGGATTGTGCGCGAGGTGGCCAAGCGGAATCCGGAGGGCGTCTACTTCTGTGATGTGGCAGCGAGATTTCCGAGCGTCTCGCGATTCCCCGCACCCGGCAGCGATCTGTTTCTGGAGCACGTTCACTACAACCTGGATGGCCATTGGCAGGCGGCTAGATTCCTCGCCGAGTGCATCGTCGAAGACGTATTGGGAAAGGCTTGGGATGCAGAACGGTTCCCTAACGACCAGCGGCGCGACAAGCTATTAGAGATTACGCCCTTTGACCATTTGGTCGCGGATGCGCAAACCGTAGGCATCCTCGGGGTCTGGCCCTTCAGCTTATCGGCGGCCCGAGGCGAGGAAGTGACGGCAGTGCAGGACCGCTGGCGTTCGACCTTCGCCGCGCTGCCGCAACTGGATCAGGATCTGTTCACCGCACAGACTTTAGAGAGCATGACGCAAAACGTGCTGGTCGTGATGGGTCACGCTTACCTTTCCGTCGGTCGGGAAAAACTTGCTTTGGATTCGTTCCAACGACATATCCAACGGCGACCTTGGGACGCCGCCGGTTATGTTGGCGCGGTGATGTCGCTCAGGGCTCAGGGGAAGCTGGGCGAATCGCAAGAGTTTTTGGACCGCGTCGCGCTGATCGCTCCGCATGCGCCCCAAGTCCGGGAGCTGTTACAGACGTCGACGGCAAGCAAGTGAATGCTCAGCGAGGTTTCTGCTGCCAAGCTCGGGTAGTGATGCCGTTTGAAGAATCCGTGGGATGGACACCTCGTCCGTTGCTCGGTCGCTGCTTCGTCCACCCGTTGTTCGACTACAAGTTGTACAGCGCACCTTAGTCATCCGGCGGTCTGCAGGATGGCAGGTTTTCTAGGATAATGTCGAGTTGTTCGAGCTCCGCGCGAGTGGTTTTCGTGTGCGAACGGCGGTCTGAAGCGTTGCGTCGCTGGTAGTACGGAGCAATCTCCGCTTGGCGTTGTAACGCCGTCAACTGGTCCTCCGGCGAAAGCCACATCGTACTGAGCAACGTCCGCGTCGCATCGCGCACTTGGCAGATGGTGATCTCCGCATTCCCCCCCCCAGACGATTCGTTTGACGTGATAAGAAGAGATGGCTGACCATCGTCAGAATCAGATGGCGACAGATCGAAGGAAATTAGAGGAATAACCGACACTCAAAAATCACGCAAGGTGCGCTGTGCAACTAAATAGTCGAGGGGGCTACCAAAGGCTGTCATCAACGGGAATTCAGCTTGCAAACGCTTCGGACGCTGCAACCATTCCAGCCAGTTGCTCGGTAAAGCGAACGAACCCGCGTTTTGTCGCTTCGTTCGCTGTCAGCCGCTGGAGGACTTGGATAACCGCGACCGTATCCTCTTTTACGACGATGGGGACGCCGATTACCAAGACGTCGCGTTCGTTGTCCTCCGTCCTTATCGATTTGTGATGCGAGTCATTGGCAATTCGTTCCGCAAACTGTTTCGACCGAGCCGTGAGACCAAATTGGTATTCCACAGCCACGCGGCGTTTGCGCGACCACCAATGTCGACGCGAACAATGCCAGAGCGTCGCCCCATGTGCTGCCAGACATATGGGTAACACTTCGACCAACCGTTTCGCTAGTTTCGCTCGCGGTGCGTTCGCAGCCACCAGCTTTGTAATTTCTGCGGCATGGGAGCGAATTACTCTCCTTGTGCGTTCGATCGCCGACTCGCTCGCTCCTGCGACCCAGTTCAGCGTGCCACAGGAGGGACAAGTGACATCGCCGGGAGGTCGCGACGGCTCGATCAACGTCATCGCGTTGCACAGATAACAACGGAGGTGATCGCCTTCCGGTGTGCGAGACGAAGGGATCATCGACTGTCCTCGTTTGAGAATGGTATGTCCGGCGCTGCCTTGAACGAAGATGGCACGATGGATAATTCTCCAGTGGGCTCAGTAATTTAGCAAGCGGAAAAGGCGCTCAGCGGCAATCACTTCAGGACGCATTGACCTGTGCCGTGCCGCCAGTTGGAGCCGTGTACTAGCCGCTCTATAATGCGTCTCGCACTAATAAGACTCTATCGCACAAGTCGAATTGCCGCATGACTGCTGAATTCGTAAACCTGGAGCAGGGGCTGGCCAGATTCGGGCTGAGCGAGTTTCGGCCTGGGCAACGGGCGGTGATCGAAACGGTCCTGGCTCGCCAGGATTGTCTGTGCATTATGCCGACGGGCGGCGGCAAGAGCCTGTGCTATCAGCTGCCCGCCGTGATACGTGACGGCGTGACGCTCGTTGTGTCGCCTTTGATTGCCTTGATGAAGGACCAAGTCGACAGCCTGCAAGCGATTGGTGTCTCGGCGACCTTTATTAACAGTGTGTTGACGCTGGCCGAGCAACGCGAACGGCTCGAGCAGATGTCGCAGGGAGGGTTCGATCTCGTTTACATCGCACCCGAGCGGCTCCGCAACCCGCGATTCATGGAAGCACTCCGCGGGACGAAGGTCGATTTGTTGGCGGTCGACGAAGCACATTGCATTAGCGAATGGGGCCATGATTTTCGACCCGACTACGCGCGGCTGGGGCAGTTTCGCGAGCGGCTCGGCTTTCCGCCGACGATCGCTCTGACGGCCACCGCAACGCCCGATGTTCGGGCCGACATCGAGAAACAGCTGCGGCTCAAAAAGTCACAGGTCTTTATCACGGGTTTCGCCCGATCGAACTTGCGATTCGAAGTCTTCGAGTCGTCGGGGGCTCGCGACAAGAACAATGCCTTGCTCGCGATCCTCGAAGAAACACCAGGGGCTGGGATCGTTTATGCCTCGACGCGGAAGAAGTGCGAAGAGGTTGTCGAGTTCCTGCAAGAAGAAACGAAACGCCAAGTCGGCTTGTACCACGCCGGGCTGGCTCCCGACCAGCGGCGGCAAGTGCAAGATCAGTTCATGAGTGGCGAGATCGATGTGATCGTCGCCACAAACGCCTTCGGAATGGGCATCGACAAGGCCGAGCTTCGCTTCGTCATCCATTACAACATGCCGGGCACTATCGAAGCCTATTACCAAGAAGCTGGACGAGCTGGCCGCGACGGCAAGCCGGCACGCTGTGCCTTGCTGTTCAGCTTCTCGGATCGCTATGTCCAAGAGTTCTTCATCGACATGCGTTATCCAGCGCGAGAAACCGTGCGGCAGGTTTACACCTACCTGTGCTCGTTGAAAGAAGATCCGATCGAAATCACTTTGCAAGAACTGAAGGATCGACTCGATCTGTCGACTGGTGCCGAAGGTGTCGGGGCCTGCGAACAGGTACTCGAAAAGTGCGGCGCGATCGATCGCCTGGCATCGCAACAGAATATGGCCTCGGTCAAGCTCGACAGCGATTTGCCGACGATGGTCGAACTGTTGCCGCGTGAGGCCAGGTCGCAGCGGAAGGTGCTGCGAGTCATCGAGCGAGAAGTCGGCGAGCGGCGTTTCGAGTGGGTGTATTTTCAACCTCAGCAATTAGCAGCCAAAGCCGAGTTGGATCGCGAGGCCTTCAACCGTGCCTTGCGTGAGCTGATGAAACTAGAGAGCTTCGACTATGTTCCGCCCTTCCGCGGGCGGGCGATTCGCATGCTCATGTCCAACACGCCGTTCGAGAAGTTGGAGATCGACTTTGTTGAGCTGGAGCGACGTAAGCAAGCCGAGGTCGCGAAGCTCGAACGAGTGATCGCCTATGCCACGACGCGACGTTGTCGTCAGTTGGAGATCCTCGATTACTTTGGCGATCCTGACCGAAGGGAGTGCGGCAGCTGCGATCGGTGTGCTCCGAATGGCCAAGGAGCGTTCATCGATCGGCCAGCGACCGAGCAATCGGAGATCGGGGCAGGGACGCTCGAAGCGGTCAAAATCTCGCTGAGCGGAGCGGCGCGAACGCAAGGCCGCATCGGCAAGTTGCTGTTGGCCAAGATGCTCGGCGGTTCGGCCGCTTCGCAGGTCAAGAAGCTCCAACTGCATCGACTCAGCACATTCGGACTGCTGCGAGACTTAACGCAGCCAGAAATCGTGGAATTGCTTGATGCGATGCTCCGCCGCGGGTTGCTGATGCAACAGGAATCGGAGTACAAGTCGAAGAAGGAGGTAAAACATCGCACACCCATCGTCAGCATCACATCGTTCGGGACCAGCGTCATGCTGGGACAGCAATCGCTCGATGGTCTGCGGCTCAGCCCGGAACTTGTCGCGAAACTGAATGTGAAACGTCGCGCACCCACCGCTACCACGACGAAACCAAGCAAGCCAAGCAAGCCGCTACCGGAGCCATCGTCATCCGCGACGAT
>CAUJKL010001033.1 GCA_963204995.1 Planctomycetota bacterium
CATCACTCGGTCGGAATGCTGTTCAACGTGTAATAAGCTCGTGGGTGAAGTAATGGTTCCCCAGTCAAGCTGCGAACACCTGAAGCCTCTAGCTTTTGAACAAAGTGCTCTCGCAATCCCGTGACGAACAAACGCACTCGCAGTCCGTCTTCCGAGACCGTCGCCTGTTCGTGCGTGGAGATGGAAGTGCCATGTGCCGGTTCCCAGCCCGAAACCGTTGAATGACCGGTCACTTCATATCAAATTGGTTGCCACCGATTCGACAGCGGGCACGGTATTTAATGCGGCGACGAGGTCGACGGCATTTGATTCGGGTTTGGGAACCAAGCGGTAGCCCAATTCCATCGCTCCGCCGCGACGAGTGGTTTCGGCGGACATGAGTTGATGGCTCTCAGCGAAACGAGCGATCTTGGATTCCCAACCCGCCGTCGCACTCAGGCCGACCAGCAAGGTCAGTCGCCAAGCCGGTTGTTTCGATTTCGGTTCGCGCGTTTTCGTTTCCGTCTTGCTGGGCTCGTATCGATTGAATTCGTTCGCCAAACCGACCACCAACAAGCCCACACCGGCCACCCAATACTGAACAGCACCAACCGCCATCCCTACGACAACAGCCGCCAAGACGAACGCGATATCGCGGGTCGCCGGTACGGCGGTGCGGAATCGAACGATCGACAAGGCTCCCACAAGGCTGAACGCCCGAGCGATGTTGTCGCCGATAATCTGCGTTGCCATCGCGATGAGGATGCTCATCAGAACGAGCGTCAACGTCAGCGTATCGGCAGTGCCGGGGTCGCGCTTGCGTCGGTCGAGCCAGGCGACGATGTAGCCGCATAGCCACGCAAGTAGCAATCGCGTGCCGAGAACTTGCAACGTCGGATCGACTTGAGCCGTCGTGACATTGGTGAGCCAAACGGGCATTATGCTGCGTGCTCCAAGGTTGCTAAACTCCCGATCGCGGTCCGATACTTGGAGAAACCGGTCGCGGGAATCGGGAACGTCCGCAACAACTCCCTGAACAGGTGCGGCATCTGGTTATGAAACTTCAACTCCAAGATTTCACAGTCGCCAATCGAGCCGAACGCGTTCGATGAGTCGCTGGCGATATTCCATCCGTCGATGGGGCCGGCGTGCATGTTGCTGTCGATCGTCAAACGCAGGTTTTCGCCATCGAGCGTTGATGTGCGAGCAAACCTTCGATAGCCGATCTGAATCGCCGGTTGAAGACGCCGCGCGGCAACGCGATCGATAAACCAATCCCCGCACCAAGGATCGTCGAAGGCCGCACGATCGAGCGGACCGGCGGCCAAGCGAGCCATGAGATCCGACTCGAAGACCGCCGTTCGATTCTTGCGAACGACCATATTCTTCTTCCTCTTCGTCTCGACCCACAGCGTTTGTTCCTTGCCGTAGCGTCGAATGCGGTGCTTCGCGCGGCCAATCCTTCCCGTGCGATGATAGAGGTCCAGCTCTGGTGTATCCAGATACAAACTGTAGATGTCGTAGCTGTCGTCGCCATCGGAGTTGCAGTTGTCGTCGACCCCCAGATGATCGCGTGCCCAGTCCTTCACTTCGGTGGACAGCGAAGCATCGAGCTGGAATTTCATTTCGATCCGTTGGATCGTCGGTTTCAAGTTTGTCATTTCACTTCCTGCTTCATCAAGTATTGACGACGCGTTTCGGCAAACGTCTTTAGATTCATGGAACCATGTCCGCCTCGCATCTCCGGTTGATTGGTCTCTGCCTTTGGTTCCGATGTCGCAGCGACAAAGGCCTCGTACGAGCCCAGTTTTCGCGTTTCGGTTTTAACGGCTGACGCTCGCACCTGCCGTCGCTTCGGGGCGATTTCCACCAGGACCACGCCCCGGCCCGCCGCGGCCAGGACCACCGGGGCCACCAGGACCACGGCCATCGGGAGGCCCGAAGCCACCAGGCCCGCCGCCAAAGCCGCCCGGTCCGCCAAAGCCACGCGGAGGCCCATCGCCTTCGGGACGACCGCCATCTCGAAGATCGAATCCCGGCGGCGGACCAAATCCGGGCCCTCCGAATCCGCCGGGGCCACGCTGCGGTGCTGGGTTTTCTTTTATGAACACGCGGGCCTGTTTGCGTTCTTCGTTGTTGAGCCAACCATTTTTATCGGCATCGAACTGCTCAAGCAACTTGCGTTCTCCGCCACCCATACCAGGAGGCTGGGCCAGGGCGAATGACAGCGCACCAACTCCCCCACAAAACATCACAAATAAACAGGCTCGTACGGACATCGGAGGTTACTCGCAGGTGGTTAAGAAACAAAGCGTTACTCGGTCAGTTGCTCTGCCGCTGAGAAACCGCCGCAGAAAGTCAAAACTTTTTCAGAGAAGTGTCAGTAGTTCCAAATCTGGACGCCGTGTGTGCGGTGGATCGTAGCGGAATTCGCCGGAATTCCCTTGCTTCGATGGACGCGTCGTCCGCCGAGTCGTCTTCTTTCTGCTGATTGGTGGCGAACTTGGTTTGGCGTTCGAGTTTCAGTTCGAGCTTGGCTTGTTCCAACTCCTTTTCGAGTCGTAGATTCGCTTCGACAAGTTTCGTATTGCGTTGTCTCTCGACGTCGATCAACTTGTGCAGGCGACCGATGGTGTCGCCACTGTAATCGGCAATCGACACCAACGTCCCCAGAGCCGCTCACGGATAGAGCTTGCGGCACCAGTTGGTTCTCAGGCTCGCTCAAGCGACTCCGTGGCGAGCGGACTCGCTGATCCTTCACGCATGATCGACGCGATAGCCCGCTGCCGCCGCTGTTCCGAGACATCTATCCCGAGGTAATCAATGAGTCGATCAACCTGTTCATCGGGTGCCTTGAGTGCATCCGCAAACTCGATTCGCAGATGCTCCTGATTCGTGAAGAACGAGTTCGCCGCCTCCCATAACTTCTCCTGTAGTCGGACATAGTGTTCGGGCCACCATCCGCGTCGCGCCAGGGAAGCGATCGATTTGTCTAACGGACGATGGGTCCAAATGAACTTTGTTTCCTTGCCCCATGCCTGGATTAGATCCGGGCCGCACAAAGTCAGCAAAGGGTGCTTGGCTGCGACGACTTCGGATTCATCCGCTGACAGGTCTCTCATCCATCGCTTCAGTAGCTGAACACGCTCGGACAACGCGATGGTCTCCCGAAGTCTTGGCTCATCCCACCACCGACGCAACTGTGCGGATAACCATTGGGGTTCGTAATAGTTACCCCAGAATCGCTTTCCCATTTGTGCGCCAAGGTGGTACAAGATTCCCGCTGTTGCTGTCGAACCCGAGCTATAGAGTCCCAAGACAGCGACTCGTTTGACTTCTCCACTTCTGAGACTGCTCCGTCCCACTGCCGGTATCGGCAACTCTTCCGTCGTGGTTTGATTTGACGAGTTGATTCCTTCGCTTGCAAAGCTCAACCGAGTCTTCAGGGCGGTCTGATACTTCTCTTCGCATTCGGACGCCCGTTCTTTGTCGCCGAGGCGTTTATGGGCGTGCCTGAGCACGTCATATGGGCCTTCGTACCAGGCGGGCAAGTGGCGGAAGCTGATACGATGCCGCGCCGCTTTGCTTCCATCTACCTCACCGATGGAAACTGCCATCTCTTCCCAGGCGATCGCATCACGGTCGCGTCCAAGCTTGTAACAAGAGTAACCCGCCTGCCACGCAAGTTCCGGCGAAGCTGGTTGGCGAGCGAGTCCCAAAGCACACAGATCGATAGCATCCGCGAATCGCTCGAGCGATACGAGGCATCTGCCGCCGCAGTAGGCGGCCCACGCCGCTTCCTCCGCCCAGCCTGTCTTCAACTCCACGCAGTGGCGATATGCTTCAATCGCCTGCGTCGACTCCCCCAACTGTTCCAGCGTCTGCCCCAGGTAGTACCACCATCGCGCGTTCTCCGGCTTGGATTGCGTCTCTTCCTGTAGAACAGCGAGGTCGCGTTCCAACTTCTTGCGAAACTGCTCCGCGGTCTTCGGTTCCTCCCAGAACTTCGCACCAGGCAACACGGCGCGTTGCTCCGCAGTCGCGCCGCAAAGCGCTTCGTGTGTTCGGCCTCGCCATTCCAATTGTGTTGGGACGCGGATGAAGCGTTCCTTTGCGTAGGAACCATCTCGCGAAGACACGAGCCACGCCCGGATGTCGGGATCAGAAGCAAGCACTTGCTGAAGAGACTCGCGATCTGCAACGTGATCGAACTCGACGCGCTCGTCCGTATCGATCGTCAACGCCCAAACAGAACCAAGTGTGGCGGCGAGTTCCAGAGCGCAATTGCGTGCCCTCGCAAAATCGTTGCACCAAGCGAATGGTTCGACCCAGAGTTTTTCGCCACAGAGGCTTTGGGCAATCGTCAAACTGCCATCTGTGATCCCGGTATCAATCAACAGAAACTTGTCCACGTAATCGATAATGCTCTCGATGGCCTCGCCGATCAATGATTCGTTGTTTCCACAGAGCATCGTCGCAATGATCGGGATGTGCGGCGCATCGTGTCCACAATCGTCAACACGCGGGTCTCTCGAATCGGAGCTAAGTGAAAACGGCTGTCGCGACACCCACAAGTTTTCCCCTCGATGCACACGGTGTGGGAAACTGCTGCCAATCGCCGCTTCGAACGCGCTACGGCATCCAGGTTGAAAACGATCGTGCAACTCGATCACAATCGTCTCGACTCGTTCGAGCCAAGACGCTCCGCCGTCAAACACCTCCTTTTCGGCACCTTCGATATCAAGTTTGAGCAGGTCAATTTGCGGGATGTTATGCTCTTCAACCAATCGCTCTATGGTCAGCCCGCGAACTGTTTCACCCGCGCCAGTTTGTTGATGAGCGGATCGCGTGCGAAACCCCCATTTACCCTTCCCCGGATCGGAAACGGCTAGATCGCAATTGGCGCTCCAGAGCGCCGCGCGAATGGGAATCACGTTCTTGTAAGGGCTTGTATTCTGCTCCAGTAGTTGGAAGTTCGAGGTCTCGGGTTCAACGGCAAAGATCTTTGCATCGGGGTAACGATTTGCAAAGAAGACTGATGTGCAGCCAACATTCGCACCCGCATCGACGATTACGCGGGGCATCGCGACAGGTGCGAACTCATACGCGCGGAGATCGAATACTTCGCGAATACACACTTCGTCGGTCGTACCTGCACGCACCCAGAGCGGATGCATAAGTCCGGGTCTTGTACTAGAAATGGGTTGTGCGTCTGCGCTGTTTCGATTCATGAAGTCTCATTCACACAAGATGTTCAAGGCGCGACCACAACGTACGTTTCCAGTGTCGAATTGTCCGCTCGCTTGTCCCCACCGGAAGTGCATCGAGTCCTGCCAGGATTCGTAGATGCCGAACGTCGTTTGAACTTAGCCGAAATCCCGCTATCGCGACGCACTCGGCAAGGTCGCGCAGGAAGAGTTCCACATCGATGTCCGCAAGCGGAGCGGGAAGTACAACTTCAGACGGCTGTATCGTGAACATCGCGTGATTACATCGACCCTTTTGGATTCGCCAATTGCGAGAATGATTCAGTACCACTTGGCGAAACCACGCACATAGTTCCCACTGAGACTCGCCGCGAAACGACTTCAACCGACGATAAGAGTCATTGCAGAGACTAAGTGCCGATTCCATCACGATGTCCTCGACATCGGCGTAACAGTATCCGTGTCGAATCAAGTCTCGTCGAGCAACGGGCATTGCGATCTGTAAGTAAAGCTGCCAAAGATCGCCCCACGCCTCTTCTCGATCGTCTTCCACGCACTGCCGAATGAGTTCGAACACGCTGCACCTCCCCTTTGACTCGAACTTCGCTCTCCCGATGGTGCCAACCGAACGCCAAGATACCCCCCCCAGTACATCAGGTCAAGTTTCGGATCAAGAATTATTAACGCTCCAGCCTGCTGTGCCTTGGTCCAGCACCCCGAATCATAAATCTTTGAATTTTTCTTTGCCGCGCTACCCTCGAAATATTGTCTCTATGAGTAGACGGCAGGCAGGTGCAGTTCCTATCCAAGTCGGCAACTCAGTGAATCTCGGAAGGTGGATAAAAATGCGGCGTCCATCGAGCAGTTGGAAGTTTTTGTCGATCCCAAGTTGGTTGCGGTTGAAACGTCACGCTCAACATGCCTCCCGTCGACGGTTGCGTCTAGAACCGCTTTCAGGTCGCTTGATGCTGGCAGCGGATGTTGCGACATTCGATTTAGAGAATGATCCTCCCGCCTTCGAGGCCAGCCCAGCCGTCCAGGTTGGTGCCGCATGCACGCTTGATTCGCCAAGTACCGAAGTCGTTGCAGAAGGCGAAGGACCATCAGGACCGGAAGAGGCCAGCCCGTCAGCACCAACAGGTCCGTCAGCGCCGACAGGACCGAATGCGCCAACAGGGAGTACGAGCCTCAGCGGACCAACAGGGAACACGAGTCCCACGGGACCAACGGCGAATACAAGTCCAACCGGACCGACAGGGAACACGAGTCCCACTGGACCGACAGGGAACACAAGTCCCACTGGACCGACAGGGAACACAAGTCCGACGGGACCAACAGGAAACACGGGTCCGACGGGTCCAACAGGAAACACGGGCCCAACAGGCCCATTGCCTGTGGATCATCCATTTTGCAAGAGATTTTACGTCGATGGGGATGGAGATATAGATCCTGTTGAACTCATAAAGATCATAGATGAATTAAACAATAAAGTTCCTGGGCCCGCTCCTCCAGGTATTGACGTAAACGGTGAAG
>CAUJKL010001034.1 GCA_963204995.1 Planctomycetota bacterium
CAGCGACGCGGTGTCAAGAAATTCGGCGGCGAGCACGTCGTGGCCGGCAACAGTCTCGTCCGACAGGTCGGTAATAAGTTCCATCCTGGTGCGAACGTTGGGCAAGGCAAGGATTTTACCTTGTATGCCCTCGTCGAAGGAAATGTGAAGTTCGACCGCGAAGGAAGACGGATCAACGTGGTGCCACTCGCCAGTTAGGATCCCCTGATTTACTACAGCATCAAAGGGACAGCTCGGTAAGGGCTGTCCCTTTTTTAATGAGAGAATATGTTTGTCGATCGTTGCCAGATTGAACTCCACGCCGGTCGCGGCGGTGATGGTTGCATGAGCTTTCGTCGCGAGCGGTACGTGCCGAAGGGCGGGCCTGATGGAGGCGACGGCGGCAAGGGTGGCAGCATCATTGTCGAAGCTCGCGAAGGCGTCGATCACCTCTCGGCCCTCGCGCATCGAAAACTGTGGCGAGCCCCCAAGGGAATGCACGGTGGTGCATCGGATCGCAGTGGGCGTCAAGGTGAAGACCTTGTCATTCACGTTCCACCGGGGACCGTGATCATCGATGCGAAGAACGATTTCGTCATTCGCGATTTGACGGCCGACGGTGACAGCTTTGTGATTGCCCGCGGTGGTAAAGGCGGACGAGGCAACGCGTCGTTCAAGGGCTCACATAACCAAGCTCCTCGTCAGTTCACGCGCGGCGACGAAGGCGAGCAACGCGTGGTCATCTTCGAGCTGAAGTCGATCGCCGACGTGGGGCTGATCGGCAAACCCAATGCCGGCAAGAGTACGCTGTTGAGTCGCCTGTCGCACGCGCGACCGGAGATTGCCGACTATCCCTTCACGACGAAAACTCCGAACCTAGGCCGCGTGAAGATCGATCTCGAACGTTCGTTTGTCATGGCCGACATTCCCGGATTGATCGAAGGGGCTCACGATGGCGTCGGTTTGGGAATCGAGTTCCTTCGCCACGTCGAACGGGCGGGTGTATTAGTTCATCTCGTCGAGCCGATGCCGATGGACGGTACGGACCCGCTGGAGAACTATCGCACGATTCGCGAAGAATTAACGCAGTACAAAGTCAAGCTCGGCGAGCGTCCCGAAGTGATTGCGGTAACGAAAGCCGAGTTGCCTGGTGCGAAAGAAGTTCGCGATCAGTTAGCCGAGCAGACTGGCAAGGAAGTGCAGCTGATTTCCGCCGTAACGGGCGAAGGCTTGAACAAGCTGACCAGAGCGATTGCGAACGTGCTCCAGGAGCGGGCGGTAACATGAGTGCGTTGATCGCCGTTGGTATTGGCAATACAACGATCAAGTTGGGAGTCGCGGACCCCGCTACCGACCAGTGGCAGCTGATGCACGAGTGGGACACGGCGGAGTTCGATCTGGGTGAAGTCGCCAGCGAATTGCCCAAGGAGCCCTGCCGTTGGCGAGTTGCCAGTGTTCAGCGCGCCGCCGAGCAAACGCTTCGGTGCTGGCAGCAAGCGTCGCGGGTGAAGGATGACTACCTCGCCTTGTCGTACAAAAACTTACCGCTTGAAATCAACGTCGACTCGCCAGAACTCGTCGGCATGGATCGGTTGATCGCTGCCGTTGCCACAAACGAGCGGCGAGAGAAGCATCGCCCGGCCATCATTGTCGACGCAGGAACCGCCATCACCGTTGATCTCGTTGATGCGGATGGGGTTTTCCAGGGCGGCGTGATCCTGCCAGGCTTCCGACTATCGGCACGAGCCCTGGCTGACGGCACCGACCTGTTGCCCAACGTCGACGCCACTTTCCGAACCGACGCGCCTCAGGTGATTGGCAAATCGACCACCGCCGCAATTCGTAGCGGTCTGTTTTGGGGAGGCGTGGGTGCGATTCGCGAGTTAGTATCGAGAACAGCCGCCGAACTACAAACCGCACCGCAACTTTTCGTAACAGGCGGCGACGCCGAGCGAGTGACCGGCTATCTCGCAGACGACGCACAGTTCGTGTCAGATTTGGTGCTGCGGGGCATCGTGCTCGCTAGCCGATGAGATACATATTGTCGATTTGGAGTGCGGTAACTTGTTACCGCTTTCTTTTTCCCAGATCCGCTTGTCGATTCAGTGTATTGGAAGCGAAGTGAGAATGCCCATAAGTTAGAACGCTTCGCATAATTGGCGAGAAATTGAAGCTTCGACAAGTCGAAGCACTCCAGAAAGTGTAAAACTGAAAGTAACGGATGGGGCTCGAAAGAGATTGCGGTAGGAAGCAACCGATGTCCGATGAGCCACTACTCGCATGCATCGCGACACGCTTGACGTCCTCAGGTCGCGGTGCCGTCGCGGTGATCTCGGTGGAAGGCACGAACGCCGTCGAATGTGTTGCCCGGCACTTCGTCTCAGCGTCTGGTAAGCCGCTCGCTACATTCCCGGTCGATCGAATCGTCTTCGGGCGTTGGATGCAAGCGGACGGAAACGGTGAAGAAATTGTTGTCTGTCGCACGAGCGAGACTGCACTCGAAGTGAATTGTCATGGTGGTGTTGCCGCGGCTCGGGCGATCATAAACTCGCTCGTCGCTTGCGGCGCTGTCGAGCAAGGACCGGAAACCTGGGCGACGCGGCATAGCAGCGACTCGATCGAAGCCGAAGCGTGGCTCGCGTTGACCGAGGCACGAACCGAACGAACTGCTGCGATCCTGCTCGATCAGTATCGCGGGTCATTGCGGAAGGCGATCGAGACGACGATCGGCGAACTGAAAGATGGCCAATTGGCCGCGGCGCGACAACGCTTAAAGCTGTTGTTGGAACGAGGTGACATCGGCCTGCACTTGACGAGGCCGTGGCGAATTGCCTTCGCTGGTCCTCCCAACGTTGGCAAAAGCAGCTTGATGAATCGCCTGCTGGGCTACCAACGATCGATTGTGTTCGATCAGCCCGGTACGACACGCGACTTACTTTCCGCGCCCACGGCATTCGATGGCTGGTCGCTGGAACTGACCGATACCGCTGGATTACGGGATAGTGAGGACGCGATTGAGGTGGAAGGAGTCTCGCGAGCGACAAGGTTCCTCGCAGAAGCCGACCTTACGGTATTGGTCTTCGATGCGACGTCCGACTGGGGTGGCGATCAAAAGCAACTCGTCATGCGGCATCCGAATGCGCTGCTGGTCGCCAACAAGTGTGATCTGCGCGATGTGCTTCCCTCCGAGAAGCCGTTGCTTAAGACTAGTGCGTTGAAGGGGACCGGTGTGTCTGAACTGCTGCAGCAGATTATGAATCGACTCGTGCGATGCGAGTTGGCACCCGGTGATGCGGTTCCGTTCACTTCGCGGCACATGCAGGCTATCGATGCGGCGTGCCGAGCGAGCGACGAGGGGCAGACTGTCGGCGCGATCGAAGGATTGCGAAACCTTGTCGCGGGCTCGACGCAGGCACTTCCACGAGAAACAATCGTCTCATGAATTCACCTTTTTCAAACGAACCGCCCGCAGGGAATGACACTCGACGGGACATCTATTCCGCCTTTGAGTCCCCTACAACGGTCTTCACGGCCGAGGTCGCCGACGGAGTGGATGGCTCTTCGCAATCGTCAGCTCGTCCGCATCCGCATCTCGGTTGGGCGGTCTTGTGGATGTTCGCGTTTTGGGCAGTTCAGATCGGCGTTAGTTTCTTCGTTGCCATCGTCGCCATGGCGATTGCTGTCGCGCAAGGACACACTTCAGCCGAACAGATTGAAGCGGCAATGGCCAATGTCTCGGTCATCATGATTCCGATCGGCACGCTCGCCTCCGTCATCACCGCCGTCCTGATCGCGTACATTTGCTATCGTCCGCGGCTCCGCGAGCGATTGGCCGTACGTGGCATGACGGGGCTGCAGTTTCTGGCATCCTTGTTCATTGTGCTGCCGCTGGCCGTGATCGCCAGTGAAATAACGAATTGTGCGGGAGAGTTTCTGCCGAGCTTCAATGCCGAAGTACTCGGTCAATTCGCCGCGAGCCCGTGGCCGCTCGTCTTCGTTGCTGCGTGTCTGTTTCCCGCGATTGGCGAAGAGATTTTTTGCCGAGGTTTTCTCGGCCGAGGACTCGTCGCGAACCACGGTCTGGTTGTCGGGGTGGTGATGGCATCGCTGTTGTTTGGGATCATGCACATCGACCCGGTGCAGTCCGTCGGAGCATTCGCGCTCGGTCTTGGATTGCACTTTACTTACCTGACAACTCGCTCGCTGCTCGCACCGATGCTGATTCACATGCTGAACAATGCGTTCGCGTTTTGGTCCATTCGAAACTACGAGTGGTTGCCATTGCCCGGGCTTTCGCCGTTGCCCGATGGCAGCCAAGTTCATACACCGCCGAGCGTTTTGATCGCCGCGCTGGTTGCCGCAAGTGCGCTGCTCGGTTTGCTCTACACCACGCGCACTCGTTGGCTGCTGACGACTAGCGGCACACAACCGGGAAGCGAGAGAGCTTGGTCACCAGGCTATGCGACAGCCGAGCAACCTCCGCGCGAGGTCGACTGTCGCGCGGTGTCCGCGCGACCGCAGTACTGGCTGGTGGCGATCGCCGTGATTAGCTACGGCGCATTGCTCGCAGCGCTCGTGATTGAGTCGCGGGCTGTATCGACTCCGTAATGATGGACGGAACAATGCAACAACGCTCTTGACATTTAGCCGGAGCGTAGGAGGTAGAAAGCTCCTCCGGCCCGAAGGGTCGAAACAACCACTGCCGGGTGCCGTAAGGCCCCGGTCGACAGATCGCAACTTTACTTCCCAAGCCCTGAAAGGGCGACACATCGCGGGCCAGCATCATGGCAGGAACTCATCAACAGTTCCTCGACCATATCGTGCTCAGCACAAAGAACCGCCAGCCCTATCTCTCCGCCGGACATCGCAACGAAGTTTTTGCCTACATGTTGAATATGACCTTCGACATATCTGGGAGTAGCGATACTAAATGTGTCGCCCTTTCAGGGCTTCGATACACACTTGGCAATCGATCCGGGGCCTTACGGCCCCCGGCAGGGGTTGTGCGGACCCTTCGGGCCCAAGACGGAAAACGACTGTTGAATACAAACCGCAAGTTGATCGTACACGTGCGAGGGTTTAACCGAAGTAGCAACACTCACGAAATAACTCCCTCGTTTCGCGGTATTCCGAAGGCCAATTGCCGTAAAACCAGGAACAATTGGGGAAGTTATTTTGTGAGCGTTACTAGCGTAGCACATGTTTCCGCCTCCCATCTTTCTGTTCGACTCGCACGCCCTCGCCATCCGTTAAAGCTTGCGCGTACGACGCATCAATAACGAACGGTGCCATCCTCGCACGGGAGCCGGTATTTCGACAGATTTCCCGTTTCGAACCTTCTCAATCGGGGGACGGACTTGCTATGGTCGGTGCTGGGCAGATGATCAACTTCGTCATCAGCTCAAACAGAATGGAGAAAGACATGTTGAGAACCACCGCGAACACGGCGCTACTGATCGCCGTGCTGTTAGGGGCGGTAATTGTTGACCAACAATCGCTGGGCAGCCCGAAGCGAAGAGGAGCCGTGATCGTTTCGCCAAAGCGCAATACGGACGTCGAGCGGTCGCACGAAGTGATCGGTAAGTTGTACGTGCCTGGGCAACCGGTCGTGCTGGTCCGACCCGAGCAAGGCGATGGAAGTTGGTGGATTCAACCCGCACCGACGCTCAGCGATCGCGGCTACTTCAAGACCGAAGTTCGCTTCGGCAGCTCGACATCACGTCGCGGTGACAAGTTTTCGTTGGTCGTGATCGTCTTACAATCGCCAGCCGATGTCGAATACTTGCGCGAGCGAGAAGCGCTCCCGGAGATCCCCGAGTCGCTTTGGCAATCGGAAGAAGTGCCGGTCGTTCTTGGTGATGATGTTAAAAAGGATAAAGGCCCCGTGGCCATTTCAGCAGCCGTCTTGAAACCACAGCCAGATGAGAAAGTCAGGCGCGTCTCGGATTTCATGGGGCGAGTTTCCGCCGGATTGATGCCGATCGTGCTCGTTTGCGTCGACGACAGCACTGGAGTGTGGTGGGTGCAAGATCCTGTTGTGATGGGGAAGGATGGTTACTTTAAGTCCACGGTTCGATTTGGCAACGATGAAACACCAAACGGCACCAAGTTTCGAGTGGTCGTTGTGACTCCGCGCTCCGGTCAGGAAGCCTCGATATTGAAGTTCGGCACCTCGATCGTGGATTTGCCGAACGGGATTCCACGCTCGAAGGAAGTGGTCGTCGAACTCGAACGGCCCGATGCGAAGCGAGCTGAAGGTGCGGAGTAATCACATGCGCGACGCACGTTCGCCGAGTCGACTCTTTGTCGCAGTCTGGTTGCTGCTCCTGGCAGGTCGTGCGTACGCCCAACCATCATCGGTGCTGGTCGACGACTTTAACGATGACGTACAGAACGAATTGGGCGGATACCGCAGCACGTTCGCCGCCGACCCTTCCACGGTCGCAGCCATGCGCGTCGACGATGTGTTTCACGGGGCCGGCGGTCGCAGCGTACGGATTACGGCTAATCGAGCCGATGCAGGCTTTTGCGGCTATTGGATTCACTTCTTCGACATGCGCGCGGTCGAGAAACGCTACTTCGACGCCAGCCGCTTTGCCTATCTCTCTTTCTGGGTGCGAGGCGCGGAAGGCGGTGAGGACTTCTTGATCAAGCTGGCGGATGAGCGCTGGATCGCCAAGCAAGACTCGGTCACGCTCGCGCAGGCATCGCGGTCACTCGCCGATGGCATCACGACGACATGGCAGGAAGTGGTGATTCCGCTGAGTGGTCGACACGATTTGGATTGGCGGAATTTGGGTGGCATCACTTTCGAGTTCGTTCGTCTGGGTAAACAGGTGGTGTACATCGACGACATCACCATCAAAACAACACTCGATGATGTGCCTTCGCCAGCAAGTGTGGCCAGCGTCTCCTCGGTGCCTGCTCCAGATTCGATGCCCAGGAAGCTATGGGTGTGGTCGACTGAGAAGTTGTTGCAAGATGCGAAAGCTCGTGAGGAGCTATTCGATCTCTGTCGATCGCAGCGCATCGACGAACTCTGGATGCAACTACTGTACGACGTGGCAAGGGGCGACGCGGAAGGTCAAGCCACGACCTGCGAGCTGCGCCACGAAGACGAATTTCGATTGCTATTAAACGAGGCGCACAAACGAGGGATTCGAGTTCATGCTCTGGACGGATATCCCGACTTTGCGTTACGCGAGAACCATGATATCCCGCTGGGAGTTGTCGATGCCGTCATCGCCTTCAATCGCAGGGGGCCAGCCAGCTCGCGGTTTGACGGCGTTCATTTCGATAACGAGCCATACCTGCTGATCGGTTGGCACAACCCAGTGCAACGCGAAGAGATCCTGTACGATTTCTTAACGTTGAACGCCGAGTGTCAGCGGCGGATTCGCGAACAGTCCGAGATGCAATTCGGCATCGATATTCCGTTCTGGTGGCAGGAACGCGATGAAGAGACCGGCCAAATCGTTGCGGAAGTTGATTTCGCGGGCCAGCGTCAAGCGGCCAGCTTTCATTGCCTCGACATGCTCGACAACGTGGGCGTGATGAACTATCGAGATGTTGCGGACGGTGCGGATGGCATGATCGCCCACGGGCGCGAGCTGCTCGAGTATGCCGACCGCCACGGTCGCGCCATCGTGTATATGGGTGTCGAAACGTTTCGTTATCAGCCGACGCCCGTCTGGTTCGCAACAGGCGTATTACGCGAACGGTTTCACGATGTTCTCGAATCGTCAGGCGAATCGACGGCTCGCGTTAGCCGCATTGACGGCTTACGACTACGCACCCTGGACGATGGACAACGCGTTTCACTCGGTGTCGAACTTCCGCAGCCACTCACCTCGGACGTTGAGCAGATCGCGACAAAGTCGCTGCTAGACATCGCTAAACACTTCGGAGTTCCCGGTCGGTCAGATGATTCGATCGCAGCGACCGCTCACATTGCAAGGTTCATCGAGAAAGATGCGGAGTGGTCCGATCTGCGTTCCCGTCCGATCATCGGAGCGACGATAGCCGACGTTTACGATGGCTTCTTGCTCGATAGCATCATGCTCTCGAAGCTCACATTCGCGGACGACTCGGCAGCGGAATTTCAGATCCAAGTTCGCGCCGCCGAGCAATACTTCAGTCGCTACAAGCGATATGCCGGAACGGCGATCCACTACTACGAGACGTTTCGGGAAAAGTTGGAAGAGTTGAAATAGAATCGCGGCAACATCGATACGGTTCGAAGACGTCACATCGCGATCGCCACGAAGAACCGGACAGTCGTTTCTCGGTCGAGGCTTAGAGTCCCGCTTTTGCACTTACCATCGGGCTTTGTGTGTAGCCCATCGCTTGAATGCAGACATCCAAGCGATAGATCGGATCTTGCATCAAGCAGACGCGTCGATCCTGGGCCGGAATCGTAGTCGTATAAATCCGCAACTCACCGTCCACACTGGTAATGAACTCCTCGCGCCAATCACCCAGAATATCTGCGAAGCCGACGATACTTCCCGTTGCACCGATCGGGAACTTTCCTCCCGTATATTTCAGGATCGCGCCCGAGCCGATGATTTCACGTTGCGGATCCGCATCCCAGTAGATGGTCGGAAGGCCAAACCCCCAATCCAGATCGGTTCGTAACATCTTCCCCCGCGTATCGAACAACCAGCGTTTCTCGGATCTCTTGTCTCGGTCGGTATCGGAGGAATAGCACTCCCACCCAGGAACCGCTGGATCGAGATCCGCACACATGCCAGAGGAGTGGACGTGCCGTGTCGGAAAGTCCAAGCCCCACAAGATCGTTCCCGTCGCGGCATCGACCAGACAACAGCCGTTCTTCTCCTGGCGAGTCTCGACGCCGTAGTAGACTTCGAGCCCTGGATGCGCGGGGTCGATATCGCCCACGTAGTGATGGTCGGGATGCCCCAAGCCGACGGACCACAATCCGACACCGTTGTCATCCAGCACCGATGAGCCGAGAAACACTTCATCGCGACCGTCGTGATCGATGTCGACGGCGTGCATGCTGTGAGCACCCTGGCCTCGGTAACGACCGCCCCCTTCTTCGGCATCGTTCCAGTTCCACAACAGGTTCAGTTGTTCGTCGCGGAATTCAAACGCATGAACGTGCATCGTGTCATACGTGCCCCGCTCGATCAGCAGGCAGGGCGTCTTGCCGTCAAGATACGCAACGCACATCTGATTACGCGAAGCACGATTGTATTCGGGAAAGTGCTCACGCGGAATCCAATCAACGCGAGCTCTTTCCTTGCCAGTCATCCCATCGAGCACGACCAGATACTCCGGGCCGCTGAAAACTCGCCCGTCCACGTCTCGCCGATCGTCTGGCCCGGCCTTCAAACACGCCTCCGCCTTGCCGTCGCCGTCCAGGTCGTACACGATCATCGGGGAATACCAGATACCGTGCTCGATGCCCCAACCGAGATCGTGTCGCCACAGAAAAGTGCCGTCCGCCAGGTAGGCTTCGACCTTGAACGTGGCAGAGCTGGGCTTCCAGTACTTCTCGTACGGATCGATGTTGCCGCCAGGCTGCTTGATGACAAAGTCGAAGCTGCCGTCGCCGTCCAAGTCGGCCAGCCCACACTTGGAAAACGTGTGGTCGCCAGCAAGCTTGATCGTCAAGTGGTGCTGTGGCTTGCTGACCGCCGTCGCGGCAACTGCCTCCGATCGATCCAATTCCTTGCCGTCCAACACGGCCACGACGGTGTACTGATTCTCGCGTCCCGCAACCGGTCGCTCATCGATGAAATCGGTTGTGGTCGTCAACGGCGAGTCGTTCAGCTTGAGCGGCGAGCCACCCTCGGTTTGCCGATAGACGTTGAAGCCGACGTTCTTTGCATCTTCGTTCAACAAACGCCAGCCGAGGTAGACTCGTCCTTCGCCTGCCGACATGGCGATCAGACCGCGGTTGAGTCGTTCGGTCACGCGCGTCTTCGAATATCCAACTACCTTGGGCTTACGTTTCGGATCCGGCAAGGGAGTGAACTCGATGAAGTCGTAGTAGCAGGAACCGGGATTGGTCGCCGACGCATACCGGTCGTCGACCCACAGCTCGAATCCGCGTTCCCCCACTTCGACCAATCCCAGATTGCCGCGCGAACTTTCGAGCTTCTGCCAGGTGTGTCCGTCGAACGACACGCCCACGGGGCGCGAGACGCCACCCAGTTCCGCATAGTACTTGCCGGGCGCGAGGTCGCGGATGACGGTATGCAAAGGCGGCGCGCCTTCGGCGGGCGAGTTGCGATCTTGCTCGACGCGCGGCGATTGCAGCACAACGCCTCCCGACCATTTCTTGTCCGCATCCTTGTCGGTCGACCACAGGTTCCATTTGTGATCCGAGAATCGGTTCGTCTGCCAAGCGTCGATCGGCTGAGTGACGGCCTCGGCTTCGAATCGCACCGGTTGCTGTTGCGCGAAAAGATCCGCGAGGGAGCAACTCAAGAGCACGACGCCGCAGGTGACCGTCGCCACGGCGTGTCGACCGAGTCGCAATTCACGATAATTTTGCATAGCCAGCAAACTCCGTAGTACCTTTTTCGTTGAACCCGCAGGCGAGGAAACGAGTTGCGATCTATGCGGTTGTACTCGGACGCATAGATCGGGGGTTGAGCCTTGTCGCCGGGGCGATTGGGAGTACGCGTCGATTGTAGATGCGCGCTGGAGCGGGCTGCAAGCGTGTTCAGTAGTACTAATGCTGGCGATACCAGGCGGGGCGGCTCGGCGAGCTCGTCACTTCCCACCAACTCCGTTGCCTCTGCTCGCCCTGCAGAATCATCGGTCGCCCCCTAGCCAACACAGCATGCTACCGCCGGAATGGCGTCTTCCGCCTCTGTCTCGCTTAACAGATCGAGCACAGTCTCGATGCCGGGCGAAGCGTCCGACAGGTGGCTGTCGCGAGTGGGTGCAGTGCAGTTCACAATTTCAAGAACAGGGTCATGAGAATTATGTTGGGGGTGGGGCGTTTAGCGTTGGGGGCGCTGGTTGCGGTAGTTTAATCGGGCGCGGGTCATTCGCTCACGCAGACCGCCCTGTTCGATGAACTCTTGCTCCAGCGTCTTCAATTGCTGATCGATCAAATAATTGGCCTGATGAATCAGACAGATCGCGATGTTCGCAATAACCTCCGGCGGCCGCGTCTCGACAAACTCCCGATATAGCTCAAACGTTTGCGGTGTTTTCCGGCCCAGGTTCCGCACGTAACGGGCTTCCTTCGAATCCTTGTCCCACAGCGACAAGTCGCGGACTCGCAGATAATCGCGGTAATCGCGCAGCAGTTCTTCCAGACTGGCTCGGCCGACGTTGGTCAGCTTGATTTCCATCTCTTTCGATGTCGTTCCCGCTTTGCTCCCTTCCAGAATGTTCTGCTTACCAGAACGAGCCGACTGGATCATTTGATCGACGGTGCGATCGCCTTTGGAAAGGTACTTGTGGGCAAAACGGAATGTGATGTCGTACACGACTTCGGCTTTTTGGAATGACAATAGTGTTTGGTAGTCGCCGCGTGGTGGGATGATGGGGCGGTCAGGTTCAGGCGAAGAATGGGGATTAGTGGAACCATGGGAGGAATGAAGTTCCTGATTTGTGTTTTTCTTTTGGCCGTCATTCTTCCCATTCATCTCATCACTCCCATTGCCTTCTATAACAACGCCCGAATCACCGTCATCACTTTCGCACTTTTTTTATCCAGCGCCGTCCAATATCGCACGGATCGCTGGGGCGTCGAGTTGGGGACGAAGCACAGAACTCGCTCAAGGTCGGACTATTAAGCCCGGACGACATTGAATGCACCTCCTTGCGGTCGAGCCGAGTCGTGGGGCGTCGCGACAGGTAGGTGCATTGCCGCGCGACGCGTACGTCCCATAACTCGCTTTAAAGCCCTTCACCGAGCGACCACGAGGGCACTCGACGGTCCCTAATCTATCCCACCAAGTGAGGCTGTGACAAGCAGCAGGGGATCGTCTGACTCCGTACGGGATTAGGAGAATCCCTGAATTGATTAAGAGTCAGGCACACGCTTTGGTTGCGTGTTGATATTGTGTTGATTTGCGAATCTGAAATGCATCGGACGTGGACTTGGCGGTGCCGATCTCGGCCGATACGTCCTTTTGTTGACAGTCGCATTGACACCGCCGCTTGATTCGTCGGCGGCAGGAGGGGGGCGAGGTCAGGAAAGTGCGAGGGGGGCTTGCTGACCGCCGTTAAGGCGCGCGTGAGCGCCATCATAATTGAAAATCTCGGTATCTCCCAGCCGCAGCGACAGTTACGGAGGGGCTGCCGGCGTACGTGGGCAGGCATGGCCAGCTACGAAATCTCGGAGGCGGGGCTAATCGCAGAGTGCAATTCTGGATTTGGCGGGGCGGTTTGTCGGCGTTTTTGGAATCGTGTTGGGGGGACATCAAAGACCAGAGACGGTGGCGAAACTCCGCGCGGGGATCAACGGCAAATAAGCTTGAGGTGACGATCGCGACTATCTATCGTGGAAGTGACCGGGAGTGCTCCTATTGCGGCGGAGGATAGCATGCTCGAACGACCCTGTTTGATTGCGGCGGTTGTGCTGTGTGGTTCGTTGTTTGGCGGTGGCGAGGTCGCTGCTCAGGGTCGAGCGAGGAAGGTTGCATCCCCTAACGAAGCCCGCATTATCGAGTTTCAGCAACAGTTGCTCGAAACGCGTCGGCGATACGAGGCGTCGCGATTGATCGTGGCAAAGAAGCTGCCGAAGCCGTCAGCTGACGACATCGCCACTGACATGTTTCGGGTGAAGGCACAATTGATCGGTTATTCCGCCGGCGTTGCGAGTCTCAGGAAGGAAGATGGCACGGTGATCGAAGTGCCGCTCGGAAAACTCAGTGCTGCGGATCGCGAGTGGGTGAGCCATTGGTTGAAGCGACAGTAGGCCCCCGCCAGCGAATCTTGCGTCGCTCGAGACTCACCCGGCCGAAGGCAAGTGATTGTCCTGTCCCAATGTCGGATTTCAACACACTTTGACAAATCTTAGCAATATGCTAAGATTGTACAGTCGTGAAGATCGATAACGTACGAGGGATGGATGCACATAATCTCACGGAAGAGGCTGAAGGACTTCTGGGAAGTGCATCCGCAAGCAGAGTCTCCGCTGTCAGCGTGGTATCAGGCCGCAAAGGCTGCTACATGGAAATCCTTCGACGACGTCCGGGAAACATTCCGATCTGCCGATCAGGTTGGCGATGCGATCGTTTTTAACATCGGCGGGAACAAGTACCGCCTCATCGTCAAGGCAGAGTACAAGTTCGGACGGCTCTATATTCGGGAAGTGCTGACTCACGCGGACTATTCGAAACTGAACTTGAAGGGTTGATTAGCATGACCAAGACAGCGAAGCGTGACGCCAAGAAGCATAGGCGAGTATCGGCTCGATACCTTGCGTTGGTCCAGCAGTTCCCACTGCGCCCGATCCAGTCCGACGACGATCTTACGGAGGCGAGCGCCGTCATCGACTCGCTGCTGGACCAGAAGAAACTCACGGCTGGCGAGCAAGACTATCTGCACGTTCTCAGCAACCTCGTCGAAGAGTACGAGGATGAACACCACCAGATTGCTCCGCTGCCAGACGGTGAAATGCTCAGGCACTTGATCGAGGCCAACGATCTCAAGCAGGTAGAACTGGCGAGAGCGACGGGCATCGTCGATACCACGATCTCTGCCGTGCTGGCGGGCAAGAGAACGCTGACTCGAGAGCAGGTCGGCAAGCTGTCCCAATATTTCCATGTTTCGCCGGAAGCGTTCGCGTTCGGCTAGGTAATCTCAATAGTGGGGTGTCCGGTCTCAATAACGCTCGCACAGGATGCCGCCTATCGCGCGATCGTGGGCGAACTAACCCCGTCGAGAAACGTCCATTGGCGGAGTAAGCTACGCCCTGAAACATCTTTCTAAAGCTACATCAGAACCGGAGAGCAGTTTGGACGAGGGAACTTCACGCTTACGAAATGCAATTGTCATCGTCATCGATCGATTGGGTTCCGGTTTCCTCGGGCCTTATGGTAATACGTGGATCGATACACCAGCCATGAACCAACTGGCGAGCGAGAGCGTGTTGTTCGAGCATGCCATCGCTGACTCGAACGATTTGTCGCTACTGTATCGTTCCTATTGGAGTGGTGTTCATGCGATCTGTCATGCCGCCCGTCCAGAATGTAGCCTGGCGAAACTCATTGAGCGAAGCGGCTTGCGGGCGACGTTGCTGAGCGACGACGAGTTGCTGTTTCGGCATTCGCTGGCGGAGCAATTTGGTGAACACATCTTGGTGGCCCCATCGACACCAGTTCGATCGGCAGCGTCGATCGACGAGACGCAGTTTGCTCAGCTGACGCTTGCCGCCATCGAGTGGTTGACCGACGCCAAAGAGCCAGGCTTGTTTTGGGTACATGCTCGGGGAATGAACGGTCCCTGGGATGCACCCGCGGAACTTGCAGAACGCTTTCGCGACGAAGACGATCCGGAAGCTTACTCGGACATCGTCCCACCTCAGTTCAAGCTCGAGCAAGATCACGATCCGGATGATGTGCTGCGCATTATGCACGCGTATGCCTCCCAGGTACTCGTGATCGATGCTTGTTTAGAATCGTTACTAGATGCCATCGAACAACACGAACTGGGCGACGAGACGTTGGTCATTGTGACTTCACCACGGGGCTATCCGTTGGCTGAACACGGTCAAATCGGAGCTGGTGGCCCCGACCTGTTTGGCGAAACGCTCAATGTCCCGCTCCTGATTCGGCGACCAGATCGGCAAGCGGCCTGCATGCGGCTCGACTCGCTAGCACAACCCACGGATCTCTACGCGACGCTAGCAAAATGGTTTGAAGTCAACGCCGACGCTCGCTCGGCAACGGGCCACGATCTTTTGGAACTGTCAGAGAACGAGGATGCCTGGCGAAGGGAAGCAGCCTTTTCTGTTGGGGAAAATGAGCTCGCAGTGCGGACGCCTGCCTGGTCGCTGCACGTGGATGAAGGTCAGACGAAGTCGCTGTATGCAAAGCCGGATGATCGCTGGGAGGCGAACGAAGTCGCGGATCGGTGTGGTGAAGTGCCCGATGAACTAGCGGCTCTGATCGACGAGTTTGTGAAGCTGGTCAATCAAGACAGCCTAGTCAACCCGGAACCTCTATCGCGAAAGTTAGTCGAAGGGATCGAATAAGAACGGGGTGGCTTGATTTCACGACTCGCGTGTATACTCCCGCCCCTATGCTCTGTCAGTAGCGGTGACTTCTCGTCTCTGCGTCTGGCAGGAGCAAGGCGGTCATGCGGCGGCGGGAAGCCATCGCGACTGTTGTCTCTCCGAGATTGTTCCCACTACTACGTCATCTCGTTGGGTTTGCCATGGTCGGACACGGAAGTCCGCAGAAGGCCCCCAGACCAACTGCAGCCGATAGGTTGCGGCATTGTCTCGCGAAACTGATCTATCAGCCGCGGATGGCGGTCGCGTTCTGCGCACTCAGCTTGTTCAGCCTTGTTCAGTTTTCCAGCAGCGCGAGCGGCGAGGAGCTGGACCTTCGTCTTCGCATCACTTGGGGTGAAGCAACACAGCATCATTGGAATGGCATCATTCAACTCTCCGACGGACACTTCTCAGAGATTCGCCGACTTGGTTTCGAGGCCAATGCACCAACGTCCGTCGTGAACCAAGGCGGGGCGCTCACCATCTGGCAGCCCGTTCCGGTAATCTTTGACGGGATCGACGTGCGAGTTATCGCGTCGAGTGAAGCGACTCTGACCATTGTGCTACAACGCGATCGCAATCCAAACCACGAAGAGACGATCACGCTGAGACTCGCCGACTTTGCGGCCAACCTTAAGCACACGGCCACCAGTCTGCTGGATGATCAGAATAATCGGCTGACAGTTCACCGTGCGCCAGGCGATCATCTACGCGTGACTTCCGATCGGCAGTCGTTCGTCTTCGCCCCCGGCGAAACCTGGGCCTTTGAGGTTCAGCCTTATCGGTTGACGCCGCAGGCGGATCTGCGTTGCTCGCTTCAGTTGATTGATACGCGTTCGCACGAAGAAATGTGGTCCGAACACTTCGATGCCGAGACCGATGCAAACGGCAGCTTGTCATCGAGTCGACCATTCTCGATTTCGTTGCCAACCGCCGAGGGCCCGTACGAGCTGGTGGTGACGCTGCGCGAGCGAAAGCTCACCGCACCGATGTTGGTTCAATCGTTGCAGTCATTCCGAGACCGTCGGTTTGCACCACCCATCGTTTGTCAGCGGAAAGTTCAGCTGGTCGTCATCGACACGAAGCCAGCCCCGATCGACAAGACCGCCTGGCGCGAGGTCGATGACGTCCAACCGGGCAATGCCAAGTGGTGGGAGCGGTGGTCGTGGTTGCCGCAGATCAAGCTGACTGGCGAAGCACACGGACCCTTGGATAACGGACGCGTTTCGTTACGCGAACACCTTGGTCAACAACTCACGGAGCTAGCGCCCGGCGGTTGGCAAGCCGCGCCGCTGCCGATCTCGCAAATCGGCGTTCCCCACCTCTTGGAAGTCGAG
>CAUJKL010001035.1 GCA_963204995.1 Planctomycetota bacterium
TAGCCCCGGCAGCGGCGAAGTTTCCGCGTTGGACCCGCAAACCGGCGAAGAGTTGTGGCGAGTTGATTACGGAGATGGCTATTCGGTGATTCCCAAGCCGGTCTTCGCGAACGGCCTGGTTTTCATTTGCACGGGTTATAACCGTCCGAACCTGTTGGCAATCCGGCCTGACGGTCGCGGGGATGTCACCGAGACGCATGTGGTCTGGCAAACCGACCGCCAAGCACCGCACACGCCTTCGCTGCTGGTCGTCGGGGATGAACTCTACATGGTCGCGGATAAAGGCGTCGCCAGTTGCCTCGACACTCAGACAGGGAAGCTGTATTGGGAAGAGCGGCTGGGTGGAAACTACTCAGCTTCCCCACTGTACGTTGACGGCCGCATCTATTTTCAAAGTGAAGACGGCGACACAACGGTCATCGCGCCGGGCCGCGAGTATCATAAACTGGCAACAAGCCAACTTGGCGAGCAAACGCTTGCATCATACGGAGTCGTCGACAACGCCTTGCTGATCCGATCCGAGAAGCATTTGTATCGGATCGAAGCTCCCCTAACCTCGTCGGCGGCCCGATAAAACCGGGCGAGCACAGGCCGGATTGCGAGTCGTTTGCACACGCGACGGGCAATTGTTGCTCACTTCTTCGACGGGTCAAAAGCGCCCGGTGGATGAGAATCCGCCTTCGGAACCATTTCGTGGTGAACTGAAGAACTACCGGCTTCAGCGGGCCGTATTTCAGTTCAAAATTGCGGTCGCTTAGTTGTATCGCGATTCGCAACTCGTATAATCGGCGGTGCTTCCGAAGGACGCGACCGTTTCGCTACACAACCATGTAGGGTGCATTCATGACGGATTTGAAAAACAAACCAGCTCAGAAGTCCGGCTTCAATCGCCGTGATTTCTTCCGCGGCAGCGGTGCCATCGCCGCCGCGACGGCGTTGCAGACTCAGACTGCCGACGCCTTCCAAAACCAATCACCGCAAGTCATCAGCGGCGAGACAACCATCACGTTGAACGTGAACGGCAAGGACCATCAGGTCAAAGTCGAGCCTCGCACAACCTTGCTCGAAGTACTGCGATATCAGCTCGACCTGACCGGTGCCAAGCCGGTAAGCTCGGACGGTAGCAGCGGTGCGAGCACCGTATTTGTCGATGGCAAGCCGATGACTGCTTCCACGATCTTGGCCCTGCAAGCAGCGGGCAAGAAGATCGAGACCGTGGAAAGTCTCGGCGGCGACGCAGTCCAACAGGCCTTCGTCAAACACGACGCCGAGCAATGCGGCTTCTGCACGCCGGGCTTCGTAATGGCGGTGCGTTCGTTTCTCAACAAGAACCCCAAGGCGAGCGAAGCCGAAATTCGTGATGGCTTGAACGGCAATATCTGTCGTTGTGGCACGTATGCGAACATCGTTGAAGCCGCAATTTCTGTGGCGAAAGGAGGCAACTAATGGCCGAATACAGTTGGCCGAGTCGCGAAGCAACCGCAGTCATCGGCAAAGAACACGATCGACTGGACGGGATGGCCAAGGCGACGGGTGCGGCGAAATACACCTACGATGTCAATCTCAAGAACCAATTGATCGCAGTCGCGCTCGGATGCCCTCACGCTCACTGCAAGATCACCAAGTTGGATGTAAGTGCTGCGGAGAAAACACCGGGAGTCGTCGTAGTTCACATCTTCGATCATGCCGCCATTGGACGTGAGGTCGAGTGGGAAGGCGAATTGCTCGCGGTCGTGGCAGCGGAAACGGAAGCGGCCGCGAAGGCTGGCGTTGCCGCGATTAAGCTCGAATACGAAGAGCTTCCGGTCTTCGTCAACGACGAGGATTTAGAAGCCGCCGAAAAGGCTGGCCGAACCAGCAAAGGTGGCGGCAAGACGGAACTCGAACGCGAACCTGGCGACAACGACGACGAAGATGAATTCGTCGAGAAGGAAATCGCTCGCCTATTCAAAGAGTCGAAGTACGTCGTCGACGGTTACTACGGTATCGACTCGATCACGCATTGCTGCCTCGAACCGCACGGATCGACCGTCGAGTGGAAAGATGGCAAGTTGTTGGCGTATCTTTCAACGCAGAATGTGTCCGGAACTGACGAAGGCTTTGCGGATGAACTGAAAATCACATCCAGCGATGTCGAAGTTCGTTGCGACTACATCGGCGGCGGATTCGGCAGCAAGTTCGCCCCCGATTATTGGGCCGTTGCTGCGGCGAAGATCTCGCAGTCGACCGGACGCCCGGTGAAGTTTCTCCTGGCGCGCGATCAAGAATTGAAGATCGCGGGCAATCGTCCCAGCGGTTATATCAAGGTTAAAATCGGCGCGGATGAAAACGGTGTCCTCAAGGTCTGGGATTCCTCGCACTGGGGAACGGCCGGTTACAAAGGCGGTGGCGTCAGCCAGACCGTCATGCCGTACGTGATTCGCCCCAAGAACTATCGTCGCATCGCCACCAACATAGCGACGAATACGGCTCAATCGCGAGCCTGGCGTGCTCCGAATCATCCGCAAGCCTGTGCCATGTCGCAAACCGCGATCGATGACTTGGCAGCGCTGATGGGTGCGGATAGTACGGAAGTCTTCGCGGCCAACCTGCGGGCCGGCAACGTCGATTCGCAGCATCCCGATGCCGCGAATGTCTACTTGGCCGAAATGGCCCGGGCGGCGGAACTGATCGGCTGGAAAGCCAACTGGCATCCGCACGGTAAAGGCAAATCGCGAGGTTCGATCGTCGATGGCCTCGGGATGGCGCTGCACACTTGGGGAGGCGCGGCGAATAACTCGGATTGCCGTTTGAAAATCTCGCCCGACGGCGGCGTCGAGGCGTGGTGCGGATCGCAAGATCTGGGAACTGGTACGCGGACGGTGATCGCTCTCGTCCTGGCCGAAACATTCGGACTGGGCGTCGATCAGGTCCGAGTGAATATCGGCAGCTCGAAGTATCCGGCGAGCGGTGCTTCCGGTGGAAGTACGACCGTCGGCGGTGTGTCCGAATCGCATCGTCGAGCGGCTCAAGATGCTCTGGTAAAGATCTTCGAGCTGGCGGCCAAGGAGCTCGGTGTTGATGCCGCATCCCTGGAAGCAGTCGGTGGGAAGATCCGAGTCAAAGGGACCGACAAGGCCATCGCTTGGAAGAAGGCTTGCACGTTGCTTGGCATGAAGCCGCTGGAGGTCAACGCGAGTTACAAGCGAGGTGACGTGAGTACGCTTTCCAGCAGCGGCGTCTGCGGTGTGCAGATGGCGCACGTCGAGGTCGACAAGGAGACGGGTGTCATCAAGATCAAGAAGTTCGTGGCCGTACAGGATCAAGGGTTGGTCATCAATCCGAAGACCTGCAAGAGCCAGATCTATGGTGCCATGATCATGGGAATCGCGGCCGCGTTGTACGAGCGGCGGATCACGGATCCAAAGTCTGGTGCGTTCGTTAACGCCGAGTTGGCCGACTATAAGTTGGCTCGCCTGGGCGACATCGGCGAACTGGTGATCGAAATTTATGAACCCGAAAGCGAACGGCAACGCGGCGTGATCGGCAACGGCGAGCCACCGGCAATCAGCCCCATCGCGGCGATTTCCAACGCCGTCGCGAATGCCTTGGGCGTTCGCATACCGGTAATTCCGCTGACCCCGAAACGCGTTCTGGACGCTCTGGCCAAAGCATAAACATGTACGTCGGCCTTTCCAGGCTGACTTCACCATGACGGCCTGGAAAGGCTGTCGTACGCGGAGATAAACCATGAAAGCATTTGAATACGCATCGCCTCGCACCGAGGCGGAAGTCGTCCAGCTGTTGTCAGCCGAGCCCGGCAAGACAGAGATTCTGGCCGGCGGCACCGACCTGGTCGGACTGATGAAGAAGATGATCGTCACGCCGGATCGAGTCGTGAATATCATGGACGTACCGACGATCAAGTCGATCGACGAGATGCCCGATGGCAGCGTGTCGATCGGTGCGGCGGTGACGCTGGATGACATTCTGGCTCATCCTTACTTAGACATGTATCCCGCGATCAAGCAAGCGATCCGAGGCATCAGCAGCATGCAACTGCAAGCTCAAGGAACGCTGGGCGGCGAAGTGTGCCAACGCCCGCATTGCTGGTTCTATCGCAATGGCGAAGGTTTGTTGAGCCAAGGGGTGGCGGAGGGAGCCAATGAGTTCCACGCCATTCTCGGCAACAGCGGCCCGGCGAAGTTCGTCAACAGCTCGCGAATTGCACCGGCGCTGATCGCGCTCGATGCTCAACTGCGAGTACTGGGGCCGGAAGATGCCGAGCAATTCGTTCCTGTGGCCGAGTTCTTCCGCTCGCCCCAGCGTGAAGGACAACGCGAGCACGTCCTGGCGTCGAACCAGTTCGTCACGCACATCGTTCTGCCACCGATCGAAGGTCGGACTTGTGCGACCTACGAAGTGCGGTATGGCGAAGGGCCCGACTATCCGCTTGCCGCAGCCGCTGCTGCCCTGCGACTGAACGACTTCGGCATTGTTCGCGATGCAAACGTTGTTCTCGGACAGGTTGCTCCCATGCCGTGGATCTCGCAAGAGGCGATCGCCGTTCTGCGAGGCCGCAAGGTCGATACGGCCTTGGCCGAAGCTGCCGGCGAGGCCGCCGTCTCGCGAGCGACCCCGTTATCCCAGAACGAGTACAAAGTGCAGCTGGCGAAGGTGGCCGTCAAACGAGCGATCTTGCTGGCCGCTGGATACGAAACAGGAGGGTTTTAATCATGGCTTTCACAAAGTACTACGACGAGCAGCGTCCGGTGACCGAACCCGCCTGCATCCATCTCCGCAGCAAAGCGATCTACGTCACCGGCGAGATCCGCACGCCGGAGCATCCCGACGAAGAAGGCAGCCAGTACTGCTGGTGCAACAAGACGCAACACATCCTCGGCCCCGACCACAAGGATGTCGAGCGAGCCCGCTGCATCCCAGGCCGCGGCTGCTTTTGCGAGTCGTATGACGTTTGAGTAGGTCGGAGGGCGTCGTGTCGGCTACGCGTCGGTTCGGTGTGAACTTTTTGGCTTGACGTCAAACACGAGCTGCGACCGAAAGAAACAAACATCATATTCCATGAAGAAGTTGACCTGTCCGAGAATTACAGGAACTTGATTGTTTCGCGTCCATGCGAAAGCCAAACGCGCCGGATTAAATGGACCGATCGTTGCCGTCACGGAGATAGCCCGGGCATCGGTGTCGGCGAGACTGCTTGCTAGTTTTTCTGCAATCGTTTCAATGGCGAGGACGACGATCCTAACTCCGATCACGCATGGCCACTTCAATCCGTGCAAGCGAATGGCGGAGCGTGATCGCGACAGCCGGGTGACGGAAGCAGTGATCGAATTCCTCGACGCACTCTTCGACGGCCGTGTGTTGGTCTACCGGTCACCGGATCGACGTGGTGGAGGATGGCAGCTCCCCAACGACAAGATTGATCGGTCTCGACCAGTTCCTGGAACGGAACATTACGAGTGCTTTGTGTGGTCGGGGTCCGGCGCAAATGGCAGCCAGATTCGTAGCCGCCTCATGTGTGGAGCATCCTTCGTGCTAGCGACCCCTCGCACTTTTTCGGATTTCTCTTGCACCCACGATTCGATTCCTGTACCAGACGGCCCGTCATTGCCGAACTAAGAAATGACAGCCTATTCGAGTTCGCAGGTGCCCGATGCGTAAAGCAACCCTCATCGCTTGCCTCCTAGTTCTGCCGATGTTGTCGGGTTGTAAGACCTTACTCTTCGATATCTTCGGTGATTACTATAGCGGCGGTGGGTCCGCGCGTGCCGATAAGGAAGACCACTACAACCGACAATTTGAGCCATCCCAGCACCATGTGCCATGGAACCAGTGACAGCGCTGATCCATAATCGGGCTGACGAGGGTGCTGTGGCGATCACTCGTGCTACGCTCAACGGCGATCCAATGGAGACCGCCGAGATATTCAAAGTACTGCGTCCGAACGCTGCGAATGTGCCGAGATCGCTCGAATCGACGCACTTAGCGATCGCAACCCTCCGCCGGTCGTTTACAGACGTGCTCGCGAAGATCGATGCTGGAGGCTCTTCTTCCTCGATGGGGGTGACTTCCGCGCGATCAAGGAGCAGGCCACCAACCTTGGAGCACCAGGACTCTCGGATGCCATGACTTTGGTACAGCAAGACCTTTTGATTCGCGACACGATCAACAACTCGATGATCTCTTCGGTCCTGAGCGTTGGCGAGCAGCCGCTTCCGACCGGACGCGTGATGCTCATCCGTCATCCTTGGTTAGACGGCCAGACGATCTATTTGGGAACCGACGGCACGATCCTAACTCGATCCACAAGCAGTACAGCTTGACCACCGCCGGGACGTTTGCCTTCGTTGTCAGTAACACGAGTTCCGCTGTTGATTCAATTCGACCGAGGGAATGGTAGCTCGCCCGCCACGAAGTTGCTCGAAGCGAAAGGCGACTATCTATTTTCCTTGAATCAAGACACGAAATGGGAACTCTACCGAATTCCCGATGGCGATGAAGTGGCATTCACGAAAGGGACCGATAGCAATCAGTTAACGATCATGCGTCCCTCGCTTGCCAGCCTGCGACAAGGTGCCGGCATGATGCTGTTCGATTTCAGCGGAGCGGAAGCTGCGCCAAGCGGTGGGAATAGTCTGCTCGACGCTCTCAAAGCGGCGCAATAGACGTTTAGCACGAGCCAACGGCAAGCGTTGGCCGGGAGGGAGTCGGGAGTCCTTTTCGGCCAACGATTATCGTTCACGCCGTGGAGGGTATTACATTTGGAGTGCGGGGACATGTAACCGCTTTTATTGGCGGCGGGGCCGCATTACTCGCGTGTGGCCAAAAAAATATGCAAAGCCACCCAC
>CAUJKL010001036.1 GCA_963204995.1 Planctomycetota bacterium
TCGACGCAACCTTCGATCCGCTCGCACTGTTCTCCATGTCGAATGAGTACGCCTTGATCGCGCAGGTGATAGCTCAACGCATCGATGATCTCGTCGTCGAGAAACTCCAGCAGCTTTGCCCGCGTGTTGACTAAATTTACCTTCAGGCCCAAGTTGCGAAAAATCGATGCGTACTCCGACCCGATGACGCCAGCGCCATAGATCGTGATCGATTTCGGCGTGAACGACAGATCTAGAATCGTATCGCTATCGAACACGCGAGGATGCGAGAAGTCGACGTCGTCTGGATGGTAGGGCCGCGAGCCCGTCGCGATGACGATGCTCTCCGCAGACACGTTTCGATCGCCAACCGCGATTGTATGCGGATCGACAAAGCGAGCCGTTCCGGTAATTATCTCGACACCGTTTCGGTCGTAGAATCCTTTCCGCATCGTCACTTGCTGGCCAATGATGCTCGACGCACCCCGTCGCAAATCCGGAAACGCTGGTCGCTTGTTCGCGCCCGCGAGCAGCGGATCACGCCATGTCTCCGTGACCTTGAAAATAGCATGACGCAGTGCCTTGCTGGGGATCGTACCGTGGTGCGTGCAGCTACCGCCGACTTCGTGTCGCTCGACGGCACCGACGCGTTTGCCCCGCTTGACGGCTTGCATGGCCGCGCCTTCGCCTGCCGGGCCGGTGCCAATGACGAGAACGTCGAAGTCGTACTGCGTTGCTGACACTGCGGATTCCTCATCCATGAAGGTGTCGCATGTGTTCCGCCGAGTCACATGCAGGTGTGGCCTGATTCTCTACGATTGAGATTTCCTGCTGTCGGGTCGATAGCCCGGTCCCGGCTTATGGCGCGATTGCTTTTTCTTCTCTTTCTTCTTCTGTCCGCCCGGAATGGTATGCACGTACTCGCCACGGAAACGTTTGTTGGCGTCTTGGCGACGTTTGATGATCGCTTCCTTCGGAGGTTGGGCCGGGATCAAGCAGTCGCAGCCGTTGCCGATCAAGTCCGTTCGTTTGGCTTGTTCGAGTGCCTTGCGGACTTCGAAGTAGTTCTCTGGCTTGAAGAACTGCAAGAGCGCCCGTTGCAGCTTGCGATCGCGGAGGTGCTTTGCAATGTAGACGGGCTTCTTCGTGAACGGATCGATGCCGGTGTAGTACATCGCCGAAGCGACATCCATCGGGGCCGGTATGAAATCTTGAACTTGATCCGGCTGGTAACCGTTCTGCTTCAGGAATACGGCCAGATGAATCATCGCATCGAGATCGCTGCCCGGATGGCTCGAGATAAAGTACGGCACGATGTGCTGTTTCTTCCCGGCTTTCTTCGATTCCTTCTTGAACTCGTCAGTAAACTCTTCGAAGTCGTCACCGGAAGGCTTTCGCATCAGGTTGAGCACGTTCGGGTCCGTGTGTTCGGGAGCGACTTTCAATAAGCCGCCAACGTGATGCCGCGTTAGATCGCGCATGTACTCGGGCGATCGGCGAGCCAAATCCATGCGGATGCCGCTGGCGACCAGCACCTTCTTGATGCCTGGCGTTTCGCGAGCGTCTTTCATTAATTTGACAAGCGGTCCATGATCGGTGCCGAGCAACTTGCAAATCGTCGGGTGAACGCACGACTGTCGTCGGCACACGGCTTCCGCCTCGGGCTTCGTACACGTCATCTGATACATATTGGCGGTAGGGCCACCAATGTCGCTGATCGTGCCTTTGAAATGTGGATCGGCCGCCATCTGATTGATTTCGCCCACGATCGAGTCGTGGCTGCGCGATTGAATCACTCGGCCTTGGTGAGCCGTGATCGAACAGAACGTACAACCGCCGAAACAACCGCGCATGATCGTGACCGAATCCTTGATCATCTCGAAGGCCGGAATCGGATCGGTGTAGCTCGGGTGCGGCAGTCGCGTGTAGGGGAAGCCGTAGATGCGATCCATCGCCGTTTCCGAGATCGGAAAGCGCGGCGGATTGCAGACGATCGCTTGTCGGTCGTGATACTGAATCAACCTTCGAGCGTTGTAAGGATTCGTCTCGTTGTGCATCATCTTCGTTGCTTCGGCGAACGTCGGCTTGTCGGCGACGACCGCTTCGTAGCTCGGCAACGTCAACGCATCCTCCGGCGGATCTTCCGACGCACCCAAGGCATACGCGATACCTCGCATCTCGCGCAGATCTTTCACCGACTCGCCAGCCTCCAGCCGCCGGGCGATTTCCAAGATCGCTTCCTCGCCCATGCCGAAGACGACCAGATCGGCTTTCGCGTCCAGCAAGATCGAACGACGGACCTTATCGGACCAGTAGTCGTAATGCGCCAATCGCCGCAGTGATGCCTCGACGCCGCCAGCAATCACCGGCACGCCCTTGTAGGCTTGCCGCGCTCGCTGACAGTAAGCCAGCGTCGCACGATCGGGGCGCAAGCCGATGCGGCCGCCGGGCGAGTAGGCGTCGTCGTTGCGGACTTTCTTATTCGCCGTGTAATGATTGATCATCGAGTCCATGTTGCCGGCGCTGATCGCATAGAACAGCCGCGGCTGACCGAAGCGTTGCCAGTCGTCGACGTGATGCCAATCGGGCTGCGACACGATGCCAACACGAAAACCCGCCGCCTCGAGCACTCGGCCCAAGATGGCCATCGCAAAGCTCGGATGATCGATATACGCGTCGCCCGTCACGAACACGACGTCAACTGCGTCCCAGCCGCGTTCTTCCATCTCCCGCCGCGACATGGGCAACGCCTTTCGCTGGGAAAGCGGCGGCGAATTCAGGGCAAGTTGTGCAAGCGGATCGTCGGTGACGTTTCTAGTCAGGATCGGAAGTTGGAACATGGCGAGGGCCTTGGGCTGCAAGCGGACTTTATCGAGTATAAGCCTCGCAAGGCGGATGGCCTATGGTCGGGCCACCGCTGGCTGCTTGATTCCCAACGTTTTTTTACGGATGAGCTAATGAATACTACCGGCTTAGTTTCTCATTACTCGCTCTGCACTCGACCGTTGGCAGGTCGGTGTAGTCAGCAACGCCAGAAAAAGCCGTGCCGAGAGCGAACTCTGGCCGTTGCTGGAATGGCGAAACCGGTGGCGTTGGAGTAACGAGGATGTCAGACAGAGAAGGCATACATAGAAGCATCATCGATTCGAGAGAGGAAGCGAGACGGACTACATCAACCGAACGATGACACGAGTAGTCAGTAACAGCCGATTCACTTACACTTGACGTTGGCACGCGGGGCATTGGGACCAAACCACAGATGACGAAGTCCGTAGATCGACGAACAAGACGCAGAACGGACGAGGAAAATGGGCACTCGGCCAGCAATGCCCCCATTGGCCCTGGACTTGATACGTGGGCAGGGCACACCAGCGCTGGAATGCGTTGGGAAGTTCGACGCGGCGATGCGAAGGCAGTACTCTCGACGATGACAGCAGATCGCTTCTCTTGCGTAGTGACTTCTCCACCCTACTATTCACAGCGAGACTATGAGGTCGCCGAACAAATCGGCCTTGAAAAAACAATCGGCGAGTACGTTGACCGCATTATTACCACGTTCGATGAGGTGAAGCGAGTTCTCGCGCCCGACGGAACGCTCTTTCTCAACCTCGGCGATACTTACTATTCCGGGAAAGGACAACCGGTCGGCAAGGATTGTAAGAACGGAGCGAGACGATTCGGTTTGCGACCAGTAGACGCCAGTGGATTGGGGGTGCCGCGTAAGTCCGCAATTGGAATTCCGTGGCGCGTGGCAATAGCGATGATCGACCGCGGCTGGACGCTTCGCTGCCCAATTGTGTGGGTTCGTAACGGTGCAATTCCAGAACCGACTGCTCACGATAGGCCTTGGCGAACTTATGAGACAGTGTTCCTGTTCACGAAAGGGCCGCGATACGAGTTTTATCGAGGCGAACTACAAGGGGAGGAAGACGTTTGGACGATTTCCAAGCGACCGAAACATTCGAGGGGAGTACATTCGGCTGCATTTCCTGATGAGTTGGTGCAGAAGTGCCTTGACGTTGGTTGTCCACCAGGAGGAGAAGTACTTGATCCTTTTGCGGGAAGCGGCACGGTGCTGCGGGTCGCGCTGGATAATGCTTGCCCCGCAGTCGGAATTGATCTGCACGAGACGTATTGCTCCCACATCGTTAACGTAATGAAAATGCTATAATGTTTTCCTCGTTGTTCTCTTTGGCGAATCCTTCCCGCCTTTCGTCGCAGCTTTCAGATAGCGGAACACGTCGCGAGATTTCTTGGCAAGTTCTTCGTCAGGATCTTCCATCTTGAACATTTTATCTACTTCGGCGTAGAAACCGGTTAACTTCGCGCCGACATTTTTGGCATCCAGTGGTGCCTTTTTCGAAAGCAAAGAGTGAGTTTCGACGATCAGGGTCAATAGGTCCGTTTTCTTCCAGACTCGGCACTTTTTGTCAAAGCTGCATCGTTCGATAAACGCAAAGGTTTCTTGCAGTTGCTTGCCGAGCTTCTTGCCGTGCGGAAAGCCATCGTTGTATCGACGCAAGTACTCTTCGTTGAGCGAGTTGCGGTCGTAATACGTTGACATGAGAGTCACCATTAGGATCACACAAAAATCTAAGTCACGCATTCTCCGATAATCTGCCATCGTGAATACGCTATGTCGATCGAAGAATTCATCTCTTGAAAGGCGATCGCAGAACTGTTTGAATTCTCCACTGAACTGAGCGTTGAGACGCTCCATCGCTCTCAACGCGTAGTCAGTCGAGTTGATTCGGGCGAATATTTCCTTTACTT
This sequence comes from Planctomycetota bacterium, assembly GCA_963204995.1. Classification (GTDB taxonomy): domain Bacteria; phylum Planctomycetota; class Planctomycetia; order Pirellulales; family Pirellulaceae. Next base: position 4,753 of record CAUJKL010001036.1, read on the forward strand.
GCTCCTCGGACACTTGCCCTAAATCGCGAACCGCCACTGGATAATCGAGAAACTTCGCTTTCTCCTTCTCGCCCAGTTCGGCGTATGGAGTGACGGTCTTGAGAACCAAATCCGTTGAACTTTGTACGTATTCCCGCAACGTCGATATCCGCTGTTGCCCATCGACCAGCAAGTTCTTTCGTTTCATCGTGCGCGTGTCGATCTCTCCGGTCGCGATGAAAATCTCTGGAAACGGCAGCCCAAGCGTGACGGTTTCAAGAAAATGATCCTTTACTACGTTGGTCCAAACTAAGCGGCGCTGAAACGCGGGCTGTGGAATGAGCGTACCGTCTTCGAGATCTTTGATTAATTCACTGACTCGGCGAATGCTAACGTCAGGCATGATGATCTCCGAGGTGGACGCGACATTGGCGAATGGACTTTTCTTGATAAGCTTCGAGCCGCATCCATGTACGATACAAACGTGCTGTAATGCGTCGTGAACCGAATTGACGTGACTGCATCAAAGTGTCGAAGAAACTCGTCCACCGGACAGCTTGCTCAAATCGTGGCACATTCGGTAAGCCTCGTGGATCAATCCACCCGTTGAACAGCGTTCGCACGAAATGGCGATATTCCTTGCTCCGTTTCCATGCGGCGTCGTTCGCCGCGTAGGCAAACACGCCATCCCAATAGTTGTCGAAACGGTCTAATGAAACAATGGCAACATCGAGGTCAGAGTTTCGTCTCGCTTCTCGATAACGCTTCTTGGGAGCAATGCTGAAGCCCATGCGGCACGACCCAACAAGAACGACCTCGCTTGGGTAAAGCTTGAACTCGTCGGCTATCCTACTTCGTAGGTCGAAATACTGCTCTTCGTCGAGGTAGACTGGCATTCCCGTGGTGATGTGCTTACGGATCACGTCGTTTGGCTTTAGTAATTCCAGGTCCGCACAGAATCGCTTGACACGATCTTCGTGCTTTTCTGTGGGAGCAGGCATGTGGAACTCACGTAAAGTCTTAAAATGTGTCTCCGCGAACGATGATTCTGCAAGGAGTTGTCTCGCTGTGCAAGAACCCCGCTCAGAACGTGACCCAAAGGCGCGGACCTCCCGGTGCGCCACGGCCATTTGGCAGGCGGTCAGTGGCACCTCGTGCAAGTTCGCCGTCAAGAAACCTTTGGCCGAAAGGATGCGGTAAAGTTGGGAGATTTGCGACTCGACCGAGCCCCAAGGTCGCATGAGCCACACTATGCTTAACTTACTATCTCAACGGATCGTAATCCCTGCCGAGGTCACCGTACCAGGACTTCAAGCAGGCCAGTTCGGCTTTCGCGCGATCGTCGACGCCGATAAAACTCACTTCACGCGGCACCACCAGCGCGGCGAGCTCTCGGATGTCGAAGGCGTCCAGCAATCCGAAACAGAAAAACTCCGGCTTCTCATTGACACCGTAACTCCGTTCGACGACTTGCTTGAGCGAGGCGAGCGAGCCTCGCAGTTCGACCCGATCGATGGCCTTTGCCTCCAGGCCAGCGGCGATTATCGCGGCCAGGCTCATTCGCTCGCCCACTGCCACGAGTTGAATATCGGAGTCTGGATGCTGTTGCTTGGACCAGCGTGCGATCGCGCCGAGCTGGCTGGCTTGAATTCCCACGGGTCGTTCACCGACGGCACCGACGAGCAATGCAAACAGAAAGTCGCGGCTCGATATCTTCGACTCGCCGATGTAGAACGGATCGACGGCCAGGACACGGTGTCCTTCCTTTAGCAACCGTTCGACAGTTTCTGCAGCCGATGCTCGCCCGCTATCCGCCACCACAATCGATGTCGTGACCGGCGCTTCTTGCCCTGTCGTAAGCTCGATCGCGGGAACCGTCCAATCGTTGCCGACGTTCAGTTTCCAAAGTTTGGCGTGTATCTCGCTGCTCGATTTCGCCGGTAGTTCAACCGCCTCGACTTCGTAATCGTGGGCATTGACGACTTTGGTCAAGCGAGTGCGCGCGGAAGCCATCCACTCGGCACTAGCTTTGGCTGGCAAACGCTCGTGGGGCAACGCCTCGAGTAGTCCCAGCGCGAGTGTATTGAAGTCGGCGTTTGCTGTCGGTAGCGGGACGGTCAGCTCCTCGTTGGTTTTCACTTCATCATCGCTGGTGATTTCCTGTGCGTCGAAAGCAGCGTCGCCTGCATAAAAATGCTTGCCGAACATGCGGTACAGTGCTTCGCGGTTGTCCTGCTCAAAATTGTGAGTTCCGGGAACGTGGTTCACATGCGACGCCAGACGATCGGCTTTGTCGTACAACCGAAAGGCGGGTTCGGCGGCGTCGAGCAGCGGTTGCAAGGCATGACCGGATGCGAAACAACAATTGTCGGCGATATTGAAGGTTAGCAGCGTCGCACGCGGGGCCATCATGGCGGTGAGATGTTTGTAGTCGGCGACCGTGGCCATGTCGCATGGAGTCTGTTCGGAATCGCCGAGGTCCGAGTGGTTGTGAATCCGCGTCACGAAGCTGGAGTAACCAGCGACGGGGTTTGTCAGCGTAACTCGTGGGTCAAGCGAACTGATGAAAATTGTCTGCCACCCGCCTCCCGAAAGGCCCGCCACGGCAACTCGTTCGTGGTCGGCGTGCTCATGGTCGAGCAACACGTCGAGCCCGCGCTCCATCGCCAAATAAAAGGGAGCGATCCCAGCGGTGCCGCACAGGTCGAGTTGATTCATGCGATAGTGCATCAAGCCATCAGTACTGAGTTGTCCCATCCCCAGCCATTCCACATTCAACGCGATCATGCCGCGTTTAGCTTGATTAATGCAACGGATTTGCTTGTACTTGGCGGCCTTGCCGTCTCGATCATGTCCGTTGACGTTCATGACGACAGGCACTTTGCCCGTCATCTTCTCAGGTTCGTAGAGCAACGCTGGAATCCACAGGCCGGGCAACGCCTCATACCGCAGCTTCTTGATTCGATAACCCGGTCCGCCTTCGATTTCGTCAAGCCATTCCACCTGGCGCGGCGATTTCGCCCAATCGGCTGCCGCCCCGCGCAGGATCACCTTCTTCAACATATCCGCTCGCCAATGGTTGGTGAGTCGCTCCCATTCCTCCAACGAGTCGACATTTGGCAGTACCGGCACTCGCGCTTCGCAGAACGCCTCGACTTGAGCCTGCGGAACTTGAGCGTCAATCAGAGGAAGCTTCAACAACGACTGGATGGCCTCGCGATCGTCAGCGACAGCGAAACCGGCGCACATTGCACTGCTGAATAACACAGCAGCAAGGAGATTGGCTTTGTACATGGGTAATCGTCTCACTTCGAGTTCGTGATGGGTTACGGTGCTGGGATCATTCGAACGCAGACGGGAGCTGGAATCTCGATGCTCTTACCCGTTGGCACTAGCTCGCCGGTGTCTTGATTGATGCGAAAGACAACGATCGAATCACTTCCTTGATTTTCGGCGAGCAGGTAAGTGCCGGTGGGGTCGATGAAGAAGTTGCGTGGTGTCTTGCCCTGCGTGGATTCGTTCTCGATGTAGGTCAATTCGCCGGTGTCTTGATTGATCCTGAAAGCAGCGATGGTGTCGTGTCCGCGATTCGAACCATAAAGGAATTCCCCCGAGGGATGCACGCGGACTTCGGCAGTGCTTAGTCCCGGTTGATTGCGATCGGCATCGGGGATTGTGGAGATTGTTTGCAGCGTCTTGAGCGTCCCTTGCTTCGCGTCATACTTGAACGCCGTTACCGTGAGTGACATCTCGTTGATCACGTACGCGTACTTGCCGCTGGGATGAAATGCGAAGTGGCGAGGGCCAGAGCCGGGTGTGATTTCCGTGTCGGCGTGCGGTGTGAGCTGACCTTTCTCCGCATCGAATGCATAGATCAGGATTTTGTCGAGCCCGAGGTCCGCGGCGAAGGCGAACTTGTTGTCGGGGGACAGGTTGATCGAGTGGCCGTGTGGTCCGCTTTGACGTTGCGAGTTGACGCTCGAGCCTTGATGCTGAATGAATGACGAAGCATCCTCGAGCGTTCCATCGGCCTTGATCGGAAGACAAGCCACACTCCCTCCGCCGTAATTCGCGACCAACACATTTTTGCCCGTGGCATCGACCACGACATAACATGGCCCGGCACCACCGGATGACTTTTCATTCAGCTTCGTCAAGCTGCCATCTTTGGGATCGATGGCGAATGCGGTCACTCCGCCAGTTGGTTTGCCGCCGAACTCGCTGATCTCGCCGACCGCATAGAGGAACTTGTTGCTCGGATGAATCGCGACGAACGATGGGTTAACAACTCCTTCGGTCGCACCGATCTCCGTGAGCGCCCCTGTCTTCATGTTCAACTTCAGCGTGTAGATCCCTTTGCTCTTGCCGCCACGAGTGTAGGTACCGACATAGACTAAATAGTCCTGCACTCCGTCCGCAGCATCGGTCGTGTTTGCCATTGCAATTGTTCCCACGATGATTAAGAAACTTAACAGGGACGCGTGTAGTGAACTAAGGAGATGTGTCATTGTTGGTCCTATCGTGAGTCGGTTGTGGCGGCGGGGGCGTTTGGTTGTGGCTCGGCGTCGATCGTGTTCAACGAGTCGCCACGATCGGGCGGGACCATATTTAAGCTGGAAACTGAGACAATATCAAACTCCCAGCGGGAAGATTCGACCGAATTGTCGGCCAGTTGCCCGTCCTTTGCCGATTGTGACGAGCTAAACGAGCTAGCAGGGCGGCGGTATTTGACGATCCGGTGCGGGCACAGGCAGTCCAGGCGGCTGAGATTTCGTAGATTTTGCTGTCAGGACAAATTGACGCATCGGCGACGAACTCTATAATAGACGAGTTACGGCGGGACGACTCGAGGATGTTTTTCGAGTGCCGCCTATTGAGTTTCTATTGAGGAAGTAGACGAATGCCAGAAGGTACAATCAAGCGGTTGACGGAAAAAGGTTTTGGATTCATTGACACTGGAGGAACAAAAGACCTGTTCTTTCACATGTCCTCCCTTCAGGGTGGCGCACGTTTCGACGAGCTTCACGAAGGGCAGCGAGTCGAATATGTAGAAGGTCAAGGTCCGAAGGGTCCAGCTGCCGAGAGTGTCACACCGCTTTAAGCTAAGTAACGCGATCAGAAGCAAACGGACGTAAAAAAGTAGACAGAGCCGGCGAGTGATCGTCGGCTCTGTCGGTTTCTTGATGACTCGTTTCGGATCACACGCGTCCTAGCCCGCATTTCTCATCGTCGGCCGGACCGAAGGTCGCAACTCCTTGCCGGAGCTTCGCAAACGCAAATAGCTTGAAATCATGGTGTCTCGTAAATCCACTCGACAACTGCGACCGAAGTTCCGGCAGATGCGGCGTTTGCTTCGATCCGGCCTACAACTCGTTTCGGATCACACGCGTCCTAGGTCGGCAAGCCAGCGGGCCAGCGCACCAAACTTGCCCCCGCAGCCGACTTCTGCGAGAAGCTCGCCGATCGGTCTGAGTTTGCTCCAATGCACGCCCCAACATTCTCTTTGTCCGCGCTGAATTGGCACGGGGTTCAATTCTCCGTCGCGAATCAATCCCTGGCGATCCGTCCAGCCAATCATCGAATGGTGGTAGGGCTCGCCCACCATCAGCACGTAATAGACGTCGTCGATATACTCCACGCGCATGCGTCCAGGAGTCTGACGCGGCGGCCGAACGAGCAAGAATCCACGTTGTGCGTCGTGGTAACGAGTGTGTTTTACTTCGACCGGTTTCTTGAAGCCCGTCCACCGACGCAGTAAATCTCGCCCGCGATTTCCTTTCGATGACTCAGCGGCGCGGCACCACATCTTCAGCGAACCGGGACATAACAAAGCACAGGCGGCAAGTTCCGCCGACAAGCCGTCACGATCGATGTCTTCATCGGACTGCTGCGTTGATTGTTTGCGTGTGGCAAGTTGGCCGGAATCCGCGAGCTCTCGTTTTCGCGTGGTTTGTGTTTCAAGCCAACTTTGTGCGCCAGCAACATCGATCGCCGAAATCAATGCGCCGCACAGTTTACATCGCAAGGGCCCAGGTTGGACGTACCGCTCGTCAAGCCGCAGTTGTTCCGATTGGTCGCAATGCTGAAATGACACATGCATCAAATGCGAATCCGCAACGTGGCCGCCGCAATGGACCCGTCTTAGGCGTATCCTTCCGCCTGGAACCAAGCCCAAGCATCGGCAATCGATTCTTCTACCGGTCGAACGACATATCCGAGTTCTTGTTGTGCGCGTGCGATGCTGTAGTAGTGAAACAAGTCGGACATCCCCACGGCAGCCGAGTTAACATCCGGCTCGCGGCCCGTCAGCTTACCAATCAAGTCGCCGCTTCGCCCGGCGATGATCCGCATCAATGGACCGGCGGGACAAATTGGAGCGCCGCCACCGGTAATGCGACTGATTCGCTTCCATAGTTCCATGTAGGTTATGTTCTCACCGCCCAGGATGTAACGGCGACCAACGGTGCCGCGCTGCAGGGCGGCTAAGATTCCAGCCGCCACGTCGCGGACATCGCACACCGTACAGCCTCCTTTCGGCGCGAAAGGAGTAAATCGCTTGGCGACTTCCAATAACATGCGTCCAGACGAAGGCTTCCAGTCCCAGGGGCCAAGCATGAATCCGGGATTCACGACAATGCCTTCCAAACCGTGGCTGACTTCGTCCAGGAACGCTTGCTCCGACTCGCGTTTCGTGATGACATAACTGCAGAGCACTTTCCCTTCGCGAGGCGACTCTTCATCGGCGAGCACGTCGAGGGAACCGACTCCGAGTGCGTCGACACTCGAGACATGGACGACTCTAGCATTCGCGGCGTGTGCGGCAGTCGCGACATTGCGCGTCCCTTCAACATTGATCGCACGTTGCGATTCGAGCCCCGTCCAGCCGATGTGGACTTGGGCCGCAGAATGGACGACCTTCGAAATCCCGGTCATGGCCCGTCGCACCGACTCGGCGTCGCAGACATCTCCGGTCACGACTTCGACCTCCAAGCCCAGCAGCGGTCGCGGGTCGCTTCTTTCGCGGACGAGCACTCGCACCGATTCGCCGGCGTCCCGCAACAATCGCACCACATTATTGCCGACGAACCCCGTAGCACCGGTCACTAGCGTTATCATTACATTTCCCCAAGCAGCAGATGACCCACAAGACGTGTGGGGCGTGAGAGCTTATTATAGAGAACGCCTGAGCCTAGCGAATGGCCGCCCGATCGATTCACTTCCGCGTTCTGATGAGGCAGTCGATGTCCGAGATCTCCGTCGTTCCGGTAAAGTCAAAACGTGAACAGAAGCAATTCTTGACGCTGCCGTGGAAGATCTATCGTGACGATCCCTATTGGATTCCTCCGCTCCGGCAAAATCAGAAAGAGCTCGCCGGTTTTGCTCACCACCCGTTCTATGACCACTCCGAAGGGCAGGCGTTCTTGGCGTTTCGCGACGGCGAACCGGTGGGCCGCATTCTCGCCATCGTTAATAACCCACATATCGAACGCTACAAGGAACGGCGCGGCTTCTTCGGCTTCT
>CAUJKL010001037.1 GCA_963204995.1 Planctomycetota bacterium
CCAGCCACAGGAAATTCGCGCCCAGAGAGTAGTGAGTTTCGGGCTGGCAAACGCAGACGAGACCACAATCCCCGCCGCAGTTGCCCGCAGTGAAGTTGTTGTCGACCTCGAAGCCTGCAAACTGCGGCGGCGTAACATCGTCTGCATCGACAACGCCAGCCGAGAGCAGCGCGAGTAGCATCGCCTGAACTTTGATCGCGATTTTCCAACGCATATCTCAACTCCCCAGGGCGAATTACCAAGTCGCTTCAAGCCCGACGTAGCTGCCGTGATAGAGCACCGTGCCGTAGTTGAAAGTTCCAACTCCAGACTGGAGGTGGAAGCTATCAAACTGGTCTGGTGCCAACGCCACCCCATCCATCCACATCGCTGCGTAGCCGACTCGAATTGCCCAATGAGGCCCGACGCGATACGCAAGCTCGAGATTCATTTCGCCGAAATAGGAGATGTGCCCCGTCGAGAAGGACGCGTCCGGATCGATTGTCGTTGTCACCATGGTGATCGAATTCGTCTTGCTGACGTCACTCCCAACGACTGTCAAATCCAGATTGTTGTAGAATACGCCTGATTTAACCGTAGTTTGCAGGCGAACCGAACCACCATCCCAGAGCAACGCTTCCGCCCCGAGCTGAAATCCCCACAGTTGGTTGGTGGCCTTCGTACTATCCAATTGGGATGTGGCATCAGCCGACAGTTGGCTCAATGTGTCATCGAGTTGAATGAGGCGTACTCCAACCAACGGAGCCACATGCGACCAGTGACGAAAACGGCTATTCAGTTCGAAACTGTTAAGACTGGATTCATAGGATGTCTGATACACAGAATCGTCCAGCGGGCTTAAGCCGAATTCGAAAAATGGATACCCGGTCGTCGCTCCGTCGAAGGTTCGCGACACATCGAAGTGGCTCCCCAGGTAGTTGAACACCAGATCGCAGCCATTTTCTCCCGGCAGTACGAGATTGAACCGAAACGCAGCGGTTACCGGGAACCCGAGGTCAGTTGTGTTTGCAACATCCGCGCCGAGAAGCTCGACAACCCCCGCGGGAGGACCGAAATCGACTGACGTCCGTGTATTCGCGATCGCCCGTGAATCAGCATCCGAGCGACTGAACATCAAGACGTCGAAGCTCGTTTGCCCCAACCAGCAAGGGCCAGGATCCCGGTAGCACCCGATAATTGGTCTCGGATCAAAACACGGCTCGACCGGCGGCAACGGCGCATGATGCGGGAACCAGCCCGAGTTGATCTGGGCATTCGCCGGCGCGTGGCAGCAAGCGATGAGTAGGCCGATAATGATCGGCACTCGAATGCGGAATTGCACCGTACTCCCTCCATGTTCCATGCCGCAGGATCACCCAGGGGAAGCTGCGGCCGGCCGTTGTCGAAATCCATGACAGCGCGGTAGTCCACCGCGTCTGTAAGTGTCAATCGACACACCACCAGGCAAACACGAAGGAGAGCAACGAGCACCGAGCAATCGGCAGGATAGGGACTCGACGTCAAAATCGCGAGCAACCGAATCCGCGTCATTACCCGACCGTCACGCTTCGCTAAAGAAGCTATGATCGGAAGAAACGGAGTCGAACGAGGGAGCCAAGATTCGATTATACGCCTCGTCGGCATTATGCCGAATGCGTGCAAACTACTCGGCACCGACGGGTTCAACACGGGGCGGATCGAAATTCTTCAGGACTTGCCCGTTCTCTTCCCAGATACGAACCACGCTGTCCTGTCCGCCTGAGACAATGACCTTGCCGTTCGCACTAGCGCCGACCGAGTACATAAAGTCGGCCGCACCCGCATAGCTGCGGACGTTGCCCCCGTTGTCTGCGTTCTTCATCTGGACCGTCTTATCGCCACTGGAGGCAATCACATTGCTGCCGTCAGCAACGAAGTGAATTGCCGTAACTTCCTTGTTGAAACCTGTGATCGTTCGCTGTTGATCGCCCGTTCTGACATCCCAGATCTTGATCACGTTGTCGGCACCACTCGTCGCCAGCACACGACCATCTGCCCGCCAGCTAACCCCCAGCACGTGATGTGTGTGGCCCTCGAACGACCGCACGAACGCGCCAGTCGCCACATCGAAGATCTTGGCAAAGCGATCCGAAGCCGAGCTCGCGATCTGCTTGCCGTCCGGTGAAAACTCCAAGCCATAGATCACGTCGCTGTGTGCTTCAGATACTTCGCGGACGAAACTTCCATCTGCAACGTTCCACAGTTTCAGTTCGCCGCTGCGCGAGGGTTCGCCGCCACCGGTGGCAAGCAGCGTGCCGTCGGGGTTGAAGTCTAGCGCTGTCACTCGATCCACGAACTGTTCAGTAGAATCTACCGACCCGATGGTGCGAACCAACTTCCACTCGGGACTGGTATTCCACAGGACAGCGGTGTTGTTCGCTGCGACCGAAACGACGTTCGAGTCAGCCGCAAACGCCACGGCTGTGATGGTGGCCGCATGACCTTCAAACGTCTCGATTGCGGCACCGGCCTCGCTGTCCCAGGTATGCACGCGTTGGTCGTCGCCGCCGGTGGCCAAAGTCAGCCCATCGGGTGAGAACGCGACGGCGAGATTGGCCTTCTCCATTTCGGCGGCAGCCTTCTGGACCTCGGCGAGTTGAGCTTCCATCTGCTTCGTCCTTTCCTCAGCGGCAGCGACGGTTGCTTCGACCGGTGGAATGCCTTCTATCGCCTTCTTCACGGAATCTTTCGCTCTCTCAACCGTGCGGATTGCCGATTGCAGCGAACGCTCGGCTGCATTCTGTTCGTCGAGAGCTTTTTGAGCCGGCGCTGTCAGCTTGGTCACGTTGGCTTCGGCTGCCTTAATGTCGTTGAGGCCTTTGGCGATCGCAGCCTCCGCCACCTTCTTGGCTTCTTCGAATGTCTTTTTCATCGCCTCGGCATCGACAACGGCCTTTTGCGCGGCCGCCTTCGTTGCTTCGGCAGCTGCCTGCTGCATTGCCGCTGCGTCCTTCACGGCTTTTTCGACCGCAGCTGCCAGCGACGCCAAAGCTTTGTTATCCGGCTGAGCCTTTGCCGCCTCTTGGACCTTGGCTAGCCCATCGGTCAACGTGTCGGTGACGGTTTTTGTTGCGGCGACAGATTGGGCGATGTACGCATCTGCCGCGACGACGTCGGCCTGAGCTTTCTTGATCGCTTCGTCAGCCGCAACTATTCCTTCTTCGGCCGTCTTCTTGTCCGCATCGTACTTTGCCTGCACCGCTTGCAGATCAGCCAGCGCCTTGTCGGCAACGGCCTTCTCTTCGACAGGCTTCTTCGCCGCTTCGATCTTTGCTTTATACTCGACGTCGGCTTTCTTTTGAGCCTCTTCGGCGGCGGTGGCATTCTTCTCTTCCGCATCCTTCCGATCCGTCGCGGCTTTTAGATCGGCTTTGGTGGCGTCGATACTTCGCTTTGCAATAGCGACCGTGCGCGTCGCGTCTTCGACGCGGATCTGAGCCCGGAAGTCGCCTTTCAACTCGGCGAGTTGTTTACCTGCGGCATCCCATAACTTCGTCGAGTTATTGGAGCTGGCCGAGGCGAATCGCTGACCGTCGGGCCGCACGGCGATAGCTGTGATCGGACCACCGTGACTCACTTGACGAACCATGTTTCCCGCATTGATGTCCCAGACTCGCAGCGTGCCGTCCTGGCTGCCGGAAGCAATCTGTGTCGGCGTTGGCAGGATTGCGGCCAGCGATGTCACGGGACCGCCGTGGCCTTTCAATTCCTTGAGGGGCACGATCGGGGCGGCAGCCTTTTCAACCGCTGCCTTCGCAACAACCGCTTTATCTGCCGCGTCCTTAGCGGCAGCGGCTTTCTCGGCGTTGGCTTTCTCGGCAGCTGCTTTGTCTTCATCGGTCCCGGACTTGGCTTTCTCGTCAGCAGCGAGGGCAGCGGCCGTCTTCTCCGCTGCTACTTTGTCCGCTGCGGTCTGTTCGGCAACCGCTTTGTCTGCCTCAGCCTTTAGTGCGGCTGCGGCTTGCGGATCGGGCAACGCCCAAACTCGAATGATATTGTCCGCGCCTCCCGTGGCGATCTGTGCATTCGCGGCAGCAAACACCACGGCCGTCACGACCGCCGGAGTCTCGATGCTGCCTGCCGACCGTCCGTCCGCGACATTCCAAACTCGCAGTGATTTGTCTTGCCCACCAGAAACCAGCTTGCTGCTGTCGGTGGAAAACGCCACGCTGGTCGCGCCGCCCGCGTGTCCGTCAATCGCTCGAACCAACGAGCCAGACGACATGTCGAACATCTTCAACTTGCCGTTTTCTTCCGCCGTCGCCAGCCATTTTCCATCCGGGCTTACTGCGATCGACTTGACGAGACTTTCAATGCCTGCGATGTCAAGCTTGTGAGCATTTCGCGCTCGCTGCCAGAATTTGACGTTGCGATAGCCGCCAGAAGCAAGCAGCTCGCTGTTCGGGCTGAAACGCAGCGATTGGACCAAGTCGAGATGTGCGACACCTTGTTTGCCGGAAGTGGGATCGACCAACGCAGGGTCTGTCAAACGCCCAACTTCACGTTTGCTGCCCACGTGATACATGAAGATTTGATTGGCACGGCCGGCAGCAGCGTACTGCCCGTCCGGCGAGACGGCGATCGAGTAAATCGGATTGACGCCCGGTGGCAGTGATTGCCATTGGATGGTCCCGTCAGAACCCGTGACTTCACCTTTCGCTCCCTGATCGATCCAAAGCTTGAGTAAGCCAAGCTCCTCGGGCGTTAGCGGCTTCGCACCGACGTCGTTGTCGTCTGGCGGCATGAACGGTTCGATCTGTTTCGCGGCGACTTTTAGCAACAAGCTCTCCACGCCCATTCCGGCAATCGCCGACGGACCTTCCGAGCCACCTTTCAAGATCGACTGCGGCGACTCCAAGACCAAGTCGCTCTCGGCGTCGGTGTTGTTGTGACAAGCCAAGCACTTGCGTCGGAGGATCGGCAAAATTTCTTTCTCGAAGTCCACATCACCTTCGTGTTTGACTTCGGCAATCGCGATTGCGTCCTCGGCACGTAGCAGTCGAGTATCGGCACACACCGTCACCACAACGATAATGGCGAGAGCATAACGCAGACTGAGTGTGATTCGCGTGAACATGAGAATTCAACCTGATCAAAGGGCGTGTTGGATTATGAAATTAAGTGTTGGCTTCGTGCGGAGGTAGGCTGGGTCGCGACCCAGCCTACGCAATTGCAAACTACTGCGGGGCTTCGACCTTTTCGACTTTCAAGACAAGTTGCTGAGTGGCCTCAACATCGAGTCCGTTAAACTTTGCTTTCGCGCGGACGGTCACCGCGTGGTCACCCGGCGTGGCGTCCTTGTTCGCGCTCACCTCAAACTTGCCGTCCTGCTGGCCCTTGGCGATCGCTACTTTCGAGATCGCCAGACCCGCGACACCTTTGGGAAGTTCCAAGGTGATATCGGCCGGTTCCGTAAAGCCGTATAAGCGTTCAATCGAAACTGGCAACTCCAGCTTCTCTCCCTGCTTCAACGCGTTGGCGGGAGCCGCCGCCGTCAGCTTCAAAGGCGTTTCGACAATTCGTAGGCGGAGCGGAGTTGAGATATACGCGACGTTTTTATCTGCCGGAGCATTCGCTTTCGTAGCATCGGCCACCTGCTTGTCGGCTGCAGCCTTGGCGGCTTGAGCACGCTTCAGTTTGGCATCGGTATCAACAGCGTTCTTTTCGGCCGCAGCCTTGGCCTCCTCGGCTTGCTTCACCTTTTCCTGTGCAGCGACGAGTGCCTGTGCAGCGGCCGTTTGTTTCGCAATCGCGTCTGCACTTGCAGCGTCCGCAGTCGTCTTTGCCTGTTCGGCATCTTGGGCGGCCTTGACGAGCGCCTCGTTGCCTGCGGTTTTCGCGGCAGCTTCTTGGGCGGCAGCGAGATTTGTTGCGGCCACTTGGGCCGCATCGGCAGCTTGTTTGGCGGCATTGTCCGCCGCAGTCTTGGCATCGGTCGCTTGTTTGGCGACCGCAGCAACATCGACCGCTGCCTTTGCCGTGGCGACCTTGTTCTCGTTCGCCACCTTCAGGGCTTCCGTCACCTCTTTGACCACCGCATCCAGTAACGTTTGCGATTCCGTCGCGCGAGCCACGGCGCCGGGATCACGAGAGTGCTTGATCTTGGTGTCGGCTCGCAGATAGAACGTGTAGATGCCGGGTTTGGTGGCTTTGTTCTTGATGTCGAGCACGAGTTTTGCCTCTGCATCGGCTGCCTTGACGTCGACATTACCAGGTTTGAACTCGTTCGCGGCATCGACTGGGACAAGACTGATGTCACTCTTGAAATCGTCGCGGCGAACTACTTTGATGGGAATCTCTAGCTTGCCTCCGAGCGAAGTCTCCCAGATCTTGTCCTCGCCGAGATCGATAAAGGCTTTGTCTGGATCCTGATCGATCACCGCAAACATAATGTCGCGACTCGCACGATAGTTTGCTGGCTGGACTACACGGTTACCCGTCTCCCACACCACCACACCACCGCGCGCGTAGCGCGTCTGTTCCGCGCCGCCAACCGTGGCTTTCCCAACAACGCGAATGTTTCCACTCCAAGCAGCAGCGTCTTCTGCCGCTTGAAACACCAGCGACCCCGAGTTCTGACTGGCACCGAGGCGAGTCGGCCGACAAGTCACGCCAGGGGGCAGCCCTTCGGCTGTGATTTCGACTTC
>CAUJKL010001038.1 GCA_963204995.1 Planctomycetota bacterium
CACCACCATTCCGCGATGATGATCCTGGAACAAGTCCGACAGCTGGCCCCGCATGCCCACCTCGTTGTCCGTTCTCGATACCAGATGCACACGAACGATTATGTTGCGGCCGGAGCACATGCGGTCGTCGGCGATGAAGAACAAGTGGGCGAGAGCCTGGCCGATCATCTTCGACAATGGCTCGATGCGAATGAAGAAGGGCAACATGTTGGACTGGAGTCGGAATCAGCCTGAATTCCCCGAGTTCGGTGACGATTGCGTGCGTTGTTTCGACGTGATTACAACGTATCAAATGCCACCGGCTGGCCCGGCGGTTGAATCCGTTCATTGCTACGGCAGCAGTCGTTACGAATCCAGCACCTGAATCTGCAGTCGTTTGCCGACGACTTCGGCGTAACGCAACAGGGTGTCGATCGTGGGATTCTCGTTGGTCACGTTTTCCAATTTGGACAGTGCCGAACGATCCATGCCTGTTCTTTGAAAGATGTCGGCCAGACTTAACCCTTTGGCTTCGCGAGCCGCTTTGAGTTCTTTCATGATTGCTGTCAGTTGTTGCCGGCGGGCCTCGCTGCGGGTCTGCTGCGCCTTGGCGATGATCTCCGGTTTCTCCAATTCGACTTCTTCGCGAATCTTGCGATACTTCGTCGCTTCTTCCGGCGTCAACTTGCGGTCGCGCGTGATTTGCTTGGCCATGACTTGCTCCTAACTTGGTTCGGGCACCTCGAAAGCAGTGACTGGGTAAACCGTGTCTTCATCGATTTGCTCGTAAATGACAGTGATGTAGCGGCCATCCAGCGTGTATCCGAATATCATTGGCCGCTGTGACGAGTCGCTCGTTGCTTGGCCAACCGGGTGGTCAAAGGCGTGGGCAACATCGTCCTTTTCAATGCCGTGCTCGGCAATGTGCAGGACGTTGCCCTCTTCGTCATCGTCAAGATCTCAGATGATTGACCCGTTCATTGGACGGCCGCTGGCGTGTAGTGATATATTACCACAATAAAGTCCGGGGTGCAATCGTCGCCCGAAACAGTGTCACAAACGCGATTCTCAGTTGGATGATCTTCATTCCCCAGGTGCTCCCGACGTATCGTCCTTGTCCTAAAGTTGTGTCGCACTTCGCGCCGATCCGCACCGATTCTTCCGCCACGCTGCGAAACGTGTCGATTAGCCGCGACACTTCGCCGCGATCGGCTCATTCGCAAGTTAGTACGGGTATGTTTCCTGCAGTGTGGACGACACGCTTCACCTCATATCTGTTTCAGAATCCAAAAACTAACGCCCGCCAGTCCCGCAGCGATTGGCAACGTGACGAACCAAGCAAGCAAAATTGTGGCAATGGTCTTCTTGTATGCTTGGCCAGTGGCCGCGCCAATGCCAAACAGCGCCCCACAACTGACGTGCGTCGTCGAGACGGGCAAGCCGAAGCGGCTGGCTCCGATAACGATCAGACCCGTGACCAGGTTGGCCGTGAAGCCTTGCCCCGGATTCATCGTTGTGATCCGCTGGCTCATGGTCTCGGCCACTCGACGCGCACCCACCAGCCCGCCAATCGCAATCACGGTTCCGACGAGAACGAGGCTGGTCGACACACTGAGATAGGGCGCTACGAGTAACATCGCGGCGATCTTTGGCGTGTCGTTGAGGCCGCGGGCAAAGCTGACCATGCCAGCAGACAGAAAGTGAAATCGATCGAGGGTTTCCGCGGCTGAGATTCCCAAGACCTGACCTCGATAACGGCTTTGACAGGTGACCGTGTCGCCCAGGGTTGCGGTCAGTTGCTCGGCTCGCTGCATCGCCACGGCATGATGACCGACCGGCAGGATTTCAACGGTTTCCTTTCCCACGCAGAGGCAGATGTCGCGAGTAATTCCCAAGCGGTGGCGAGCCGTCCGCATCACCGGATAGACCGTCCCCGTGATGACGATGGCCATGAGGGGACTGAGGGCCAACGGAAGCAGGAAGTTGGTGCCGAGACTCGACAGGTTCAGCGCCGATCCAGCGATCACACCGGTTCCAACCAGCGCACCCACCAGGCTGTGCGTCGTCGAAATCGGCATGCCGATACGGGTTGCCAATAGCACGGTCAGGCCGGCTCCCAGAGCAACGGCGGCCGCAAACGCGGGTTGCGTTGCAATCGCATCATCTACGAGCCCCTTGCCGCTGAAGCTCTTGATCAGGTTTCCGGCAAGTAAAAACGCGGCGATCGAGCCTAGAAACGTTGTGACGGTCGCCCAAAGCAGGGCTCGCCGAAAGCTCGTCGTGCCGCTGCCGAAGAGTGTGGCAACGCCTTTGAAATTGTCGTTCGCTCCGTTCGCATAGGCGACACAGAGACCCGCGATGAGAATGACTACAAAGATCATGTGCTGCGTATTCCTGTTCAAGGTTCCAATGACCGAATGTGCCTTGTTCGACAGAGATCAGAGGCTTTCATGGTAGTTCCTGTTGGAGTTGTCTGCCCGTTTAGACGACGCGTAAGTCAGTCAGGCGTCGGCGACTTTGCTGAAACCGGCAATGATCGCTGAAACGCTTCCTGGCAGTGAAGGGCTAGCGCGTCCACGCCAGCCACTTGCGAAACAACGACTTTACCATAGGCGTGAGCCGAGTTCTGCTATATTGATCGCCAAGCCTGCGAATCGCTTCGGCCTGAGTCGGATACGGATGGATCGTGCTGCCGATCTTCGACAAGCCAAGTCCGTGGGTCATCGCCAGCGTGATCTCGGAAATCATGTCACCAGCGTTGCGAGCCACGATCGTCGCGCCAACAATCTGGTCGGTGCCTTGCTTGACGTACACTTTTACGAAACCGTCGTCTTCGCCTTCGAGAATCGCGCGGTCCACGTCGCTAAGGTGTTGGACGTAGGTATCGATTTCGACCCCTTGTTCCTGGGCTTCATGTTCGTACAGTCCAACATGAGAGATTTCTGGGGACGTATACGTACACCAAGGGATCTTGAGCGAGCTCGACTTCTTTCGGCCTTTGAACAGGGCGTTTTGGATGACGATCCGCGCCATGAAATCCGCGGCGTGCGTGAACTGATAGGGCGAACAGATGTCGCCAGCCGCGTAGATGCGTGAGTTGGTCGTTTGCATGCGGTCATTGACTTTGACGCCTTTCTTGTCGAAGTCGACGCCGACTCCTTCGAGATTCAGGTTCTCGACGTTGGGCGCGCGCCCGACCGCGATCAACAACGCGTCAATTTGTTCGTCATATCCTTGATCATGCGACTCGACGATCAGGCGGATTCCGCCCTCGTTCTTGATTTCCAGCTGGCGTCCACAACAGAGCAGTTTCACACCGTCGCGCAGCATTGCCTTCCGTACAATCTCGGCGGCTTCACGATCTTCGCGCGGCAAGATGCCATGTTCGGATTCGACGAGAACAACCTCGGAGCCGAGCTGTGCAAACGACTGCGCCATCTCGCAGCCGATCGGACCAGCCCCAATAACGCCGAATCGTCGCGGCAATTCAGTCAGTGAGAAGACGCTTTCGTTGGTCAGGTACTTCACGCCGTCCAGCCCGGCGATCGGCGGTGCGGCGGCTCGTGCTCCGGTCGCGATGACCGCGCGTTTGAAGTTGAGCTTCGTTCCATCGACGTCGATCGTGCTGGAATCAACAAAGCGGCCTTGTCCGAAATAGACATCAATACCAAGATCGCGGAATCGCGCCGCCGAGTCGTTTGGGCTGATACGAGCTCGCAGCTTGCGCATTCGCTCCATGACAGCAGCGAAATTGACGTGTACGCCGTCTGGTACTTCAACGCCGAATTCGCTCGCTTTGTTGACGGTCGCTGCAATACGGGCCGCGCTGATGACTCCCTTCGAAGGCACGCAACCGACGTTCAGGCAATCGCCGCCCATCAAGCTGCGTTCAATCAAGGCGACCTTGGCACCGAGTCCGGCGGCTCCGGCAGCGGCCACTAAGCCAGCCGTTCCGGCCCCGATCACGACCAGGTTATAGCGACCCCGTGGTGTCGGGTTGCTCCAGTCCGGCGGATGGACATTGGCTTCAAGCTTTTGATTATGTTCGTCTTTGGGTTGCAATTGAATTAGCGCGGTCATGGATGTCCTTGTTTTGTTGCTTGGGCTATTCCAAAGCGCAATGTTAAATACCTTCCACCAACTCCATGCGGTCGCCTGCGGCGTTGCTTGTCCTTGGGCTTGTTCGTTTTTTCGCTTTCAGTACATGAGATCTGCCTGA
Source organism: Planctomycetota bacterium (assembly GCA_963204995.1). Lineage (GTDB taxonomy): Bacteria > Planctomycetota > Planctomycetia > Pirellulales > Pirellulaceae. Next base: position 4,199 of record CAUJKL010001038.1, read on the forward strand.
ATTCTATCATCGGATAACCTGGCCGAATGTCGGCCGCACAGCTGCCGTCGGCAAGAACGACGGTCCAATGCCAGATTCCTTACAAAAACTTTTGAACTGGCCGCCCGCCTCGTCGCTGAAAGCATTGCGTGACGCTGCCGAGAAATTGCGGTAGAGCGTCATTGACACCAGTGATGTCGTGGCGACCGTTGTCGAAGTTCGCTGCTGACGCCTGCTCGGAGGTTGATTTGAATCGCAGAGTTGATTTCTATTCGACGATCAATTGATTAGGCTCATCACGGCGGAGTGTGATGGCTACTTTATCCCACAGCCTCGGCGTCAAAAGCCATGACAACCTTTATTTCCCAAACCAAAAAGTACATCAAAAAAACGCTTGACAACTTGTGTTCATCGCGTTACTGTACTAGATAACTAGAACAGAGGACACTAAGTCATGTTTCTGAACATCAATCCTGCGGACGGCATTGCGATCTACGACCAGGTCGTGCGACAGGTTAAGTTTGCGGTCGCTCAGGGGGCCGTAAAGCCCGGGAATCTTGTGCCGTCGGTGCGCGAGATGGCTCGCGAGTTGGCGATCAATCCCAATACGGTCGCGCGCGCGTATCAACAGCTCCAAGCAGACGGCGTCCTGGAACAGGTTCGAGGTATGGGGCTCGAAGTCGCAGCGGATGCTGTGAAGCAATGCAAAAGCGAACGTCAGAAAATGATCCAAGATCGCATCCGCGAAGCGCTCGTCGAAGCGAAACAGAGCGGCCTAGAAGGGGATGAGTTGCGGCAAATCGTCGAGAAACAAGTAGCTTTCGTATATCGGGATGGGAGATGATCATGGCAACAGCGATTCGACTCGATCACGTGACCAAACGCTTCGGTTCGCAACTGGCGCTGGACGATGTGTCGCTCGAGGTTGCTCCAGGCACCGTGTTTGCGCTGCTGGGTGAGAATGGTGCCGGCAAGTCAACGACCATTCGCCTCCTGCTCGGACTCGCTGAACCGGATGCGGGGCACGCCTCGGTGTTCGGAATGGAAAGCGTCAAGCACTCGCTGGAGATCCGTCGCTGTGTTGGTTACGTCGCCGAGCGACCGACGCTCTATGACTGGATGACGGTCGATGAAATTGGCTGGTTCACCGCAGGATTTTACGGCGGCAAGTTTCTCGCAACGTATGCGGAATTGATCAAGCGATTCTCGCTGCCGACGCACAAAAAGCTCAAGACGCTCTCGAAGGGAATGCGAGCGAAAGTCGCATTGGCGCTGGCGATGGGGCACGACCCCGAATTGCTCATCCTGGATGAACCGACTTCTGGATTGGATACGATGGTTCGTCGCGAGTTCCTGGAGAGTATGGTCGATCGCGCGGCGTCGGGTAAGACGGTCTTTCTGTCCAGCCACCAGATTCACGAAGTCGAGCGAGTCGCGGACATCGTCGGCATCATGCGACAGGGCAAGCTAATTGTCGTCGAACGTTTGGAGAAGTTGAAGGCGGAAGTTCAAGAGCTGACGATCACGTTGTCCGATGCCTCGGCAGTGCCTCCGCTGGTGGCAGGCGAACTGCTTCGCCAACGACGACGTTCGCGTCAATGGCAACTTCTGGTACGAAATGGCGAACGCGAGTCACTCCAACGGCTCAGCGAACATGAGGCGGTCGAGAATATCGAGGTCCGAACACCCAGCCTCGAAGAGATCTTTGTTGCCTACATGCGAAACGATGGCGATAGTTCCACTTCGGAGTCTGTTGGACAACTGGATGCGGCACAATGAATACAGCCATCTTCTGGCGTTTGGTGTGGAAAGAGTATCGCCAACAACGAGCGTTATGGCTCGCGATCGCCGCGGCGGGACTCATCTTTCAAGTTGCTGTGTTGGTCTATTGCGCCCTGAACGGCGTATCCGACTTGCCCGACAAGGTGTTCACCGTGGCGTTAAGTGTTCCCATTCTCTACTCACTCGGCTGCGGAGCGACCTTGTTCGCGGGCGAGCACGAGGCGGATACGTTTTCGTTTCAGCAAGCGTTGCCGGTCGCCGCCGGGCGTGTCTTCAAGGCCAAGGTTGTATTCGCCCTGTGCAGTGCGCTGGCTTTGTTTCCCGTCTTGTGGCTGCTGGCGTTTGCCATGACCAGTTGGAAGTTGCCGAATGAGACTTGGCACGCACAGCTTTGGGGAGGAGGTGTTGTTGCGACGATCGAAGTCTTGATCTGGGCCACGCTTGGTTCATTGGTCTTGCGCCGAGTGCTGCCGGCGGCGATCGTCAGCGGTGTGGTTGCCGTTCTGCTGGGATACAGCTCGCTCGTCACGGTGATGTTGTTCGGCGGACTCTTTCAACAGCAGGTCGACGATTACTTCCTCACGCTGCCGTTGCGGAGCTTGTGTGCTCTGCTAGGGTTTCTGGTTGCGGTCAAGTTTGGCCGATGTTGGTTTGATGAACGCCCGACGGGATGGTCGGCACTGCGGCCAGGCATACGTGCGAAAGCGGCTCGGTCAATTCGTAACGAAAAGGCGACGAACCTGACCGTCATGCAGCGTCTGCTGTGGCAGGTGTGGCGCGAATCGCGAGCGACGATATTCTGGTTCGCCGGTGGATACTTGGTTCTCGTCTGCTGGTTCGCGCTCGGTGCTAACCTCACTAATAGCCGGGGGCCGCATTGGAAAGCCACCTTTTGGTTGCTTCCGTTTCTAGCGACTGCCTTGGGAGCAAGTGTATTCTGGTCGGATCAGCAGGGGCAGCAGTATCGCTTCTTCACCGAGCACGGCGTGCGGCCAAGGTTAGTCTGGCTCTCGCGACAACTTGTCCGAGGTGCTGTGTTGGCGGGCATCGCAGCAATGGCCGGGGTCACATTGCTCTTCGAGCGGCCGGAGGAACGCGGGTTGCCGGCTGCAGCGCTCGGACTGGCAGTCTTGATGTTTGCCGCCGGGCAAGTGTGTTCGATTTTCATTCGCAGCGGCATTGTCGCCATCTTCTCGGCAGTTCTGTGTAGCGTCGTCTTGTTTGGGTGGACCATGTTCCTGAACGAACTTGGAGTCTGGTGGGTCGTGTCGTCACTTCCCTTGCCCTTCATTTTCTGCTGGGTCACGTGGTTATATGCTCCCAAGTGGATTCAAGAGCGCACCGCCTGGCGAGTTCGTATCGCGACCGCAGCTTCCCTTGTGGTGCCATTGCTGGGAGTGGTTGGCGTAACGGCCGTATATCGCGTGTATGAAATCCCGGCCATCGCAACTACGTTCGACACGAGCATTGTGACAACACCGGTTTCCGCTGAAGCAAAGAAGACCGCCCAGATGTACGCCGAAGCCAGCTCCTTGCTCCGCCACAAAGTTCGCGCCGGCGTGAACGGGCGTAACACAATCAGTAGTCGTGATGCCGAGTGGCAACGCGGAATCGAGTTGTTCATTTCGGCAAGTAATCATAAAGAATGCCACTTTCCTAGTTTCACTGATCCGCCTGGGGACACTGTGCGGAACTACCATCTTGGCGAGTTGATCCAGGCCGTCGTCACCGAAGCGCGGCAACTCACCGACGAAGGCAAACTCGATGCATCCGCACAGTTATACGAAGCGATACTTCGCTATCTGAGCCACCTCTACCAACAACGCTCGGCGGCCCTGTACGGTTCCATCGGCGGCCACGCGGAGAGCGTGCTCTGGGAAGAATTGCCGCCGTGGGCCGCAGATCTCGGCCAGAATCCTCAGCGAATTCTCGGAATGCTAAAACGCATCCAGAAGTTTGACATTCACAACTCGCCGGATTGGAGACTGGCCCTGCTCGAAGAAAACGTGATGGACCATCGTATCGCCGCGATGGAAAATCATGCGCTGACAGACTACTACGGCATGGACCGCCGCGGGACAATCGTATTCAAGCTCATCGGAACACTGATGCCTTGGGAACGCTGGCGCGTCGCGCGCCTCGCCGATGTTCTTACGGAAACGGAATTAATGCGTCTGGAGCTGCCTTCCACTCGGCTCGCGACTCGGCGGTTTCCCTACTCCCTACCACCAGAAGCGGAGTTTACGTTAACAACACGCGCAGGTGCCAGAATTGTCGTCGGTCAAGAACAACTCCGTGCCTGGGATCGAACCACGCCGTTTCTGCAATCGGTGTCAGGGATCGCGACCAGCTATCGAGTCTTTGACCGCATCCGAGCACAACGACCGGCCGTACAAACGCAGCTCGCCCTCATTGCGTGGCGATTACAACACGAACAACTTCCCCAGTCACTCGAACAACTTAATGGCAGCCCGTTCGCGACGTTACCAATTGACGCTTACACCGGTCGACCGTTCGTTTACTTCCCCGAGGGCGTAGCGGAGGAAGTCTGGGATGTTCCGTTTGGCGGCAGCGGGCTAATGATGGGCGAGACGGCAGAAGTGGGGGAATCCGATGTTGGGCGGAAGCCGCCGAAAGGGCGTGTCGTCAGATCCACTCCGTTCCTGTGGAGCCCCGGCGAGCAAGTAAGTTACGTTCCTGAAACTGGCCGCGGCACGGTGGGTTCACCGCTGGCCAGCGACTTCCGAAATCTCCAAGGTCGAACGCTGACCGAACAGGATCTCTTGCATGAAGGCGTGCGATATCCCATCCCCACTGCCCAACAGCAGCAGCCCGACTCTTCCGGCAACGACGATGCCCTGCCAAGGGGCGAGTGATC
>CAUJKL010001039.1 GCA_963204995.1 Planctomycetota bacterium
TTCGTCAAAAGGAGCGGCTCGAAATCAGCCGCACGATCCTGGACTATGTGCTCGAACAACGCGAAGGAGTCCTGACCAGCGACGCCAAGGATGACCAACGCTGGGATCCGGCGGCCAGCATCGTGAAGATGGGCATTCGCGAAGCGATCTGCGTGCCAATGCAAGGTCGCTATGGAATCGTCGGCGTCATCTACATCGATACCTACACTGCACCAGGACGCTTCGTGCAGCGAGCCGGCAACAAGTTCTCGGAGGAGCACCTGAAGCTGATGGTGGCGATCGCCCATCAAGCAGCACTCGCCATCGAGGACACTTCGTACTACTCGGCCATGGTGCAGGCCGAACGACTGGCGGCGATGGGACAAACGATTGCCACGCTGTCGCACCACATCAAAAACATCTTGCAGGGCATTCGCGGCGGCAGCTACTTGATCGAAGAGGGGTTGAAGAATGAAAACAACGACATCGTTCGCAAAGGCTGGTCGATCGTCGACAAGAACCAAGACAAGATCTCTAACCTCGTGATGGACATGCTCACGTTCAGCAAGGATCGCGAGCCGGACCTGGTTCCCTCCGACATCAATGAAGTCGTCACGGACGTACTCGAGTTGATGGTGGTTCGCGCCAAGACGGCAGGTGTCGAGCTGAAAAAGAACGCCGCCGAATCGATGCCCGAACTGCTGTTCGACCCCGAACTGTTGCACCGCGCGATCCTGAACGTCGTCACCAACGCGATCGATGCTTGTGAATCCTCCGAGCCTGGACGCGTGGTCGTGTCGACACAACATTCCGCCGAAGAAAGCAAGGTGCGAGTCATCGTCGAGGACAATGGCGGCGGTATCGAAGAAGCCGACATGAAGCGGATCTTCTCGGTTTTCGAGTCGCGCAAGGGGGCACGCGGCACTGGGCTGGGACTCCCCGTCAGCCAGAAGATCCTCCGAGAACACGGCGGTGACATCTACGTCGAAAGCACTCTCGGCACCGGCAGTCGCTTCGTCCTCGAACTGGCCGCCATCATTCCCGATCCGTCGAACCACTCCGACACGCTGGCTGGCTATCACGTCGAGTGATCGAATGCTTTCGCGTTCCGCTGGTGACGCCCTAGCCCGCATTTCTCATCGTAGGCCGGACCGAAGGTCGCAACCCCTTGCCGGAGCTTCGCAAACGCAAATAGCTTGAAATCATGGTGTCTCGTAAATCCACTCGACAACTGCGACCGAAGTTCCGGCAGGTGCGGCGTTTGCTTCGATCCGGCCTACAACTGCTGGACAAGCCAGCAGTGGCACCCCACGGTACTGCTGGACAAGACAGCAGTGGCACCCCACGGTACTGCTGGACAAGACGGCAGTGGCACCCCACGGTACTACGATCGGGAGGCCCTTTCCACGAACGCCTGATAAGTGGAATAGCCTTCCTCAAGATAGCTCCGCAAGCCATCCACAGCTTGCCGCTTACCCCCGCGGTAATAGATAAACATGTCATTCGCGCCCTCAAAGCAAATCCCCGGCCTATCCGCGAAGAAGTCGAGAATCTTCGTATCAAAGAATTCTCGTATTGCCGTCTCGTCGCCTCCCTTCAGCACGAACAGCTCGGAGAATCGCGAATGGTTGTCGAAGTCGATGTCCTGAAATCCAAGGGCAGAACCCACGCGGTCGAAGAAATTCTCGGGTCGCATGGTAAAGTTCGGTAGTTTCAGCGACTCGGATTCCATGGCCACGACGGTCTGATTGAAAGTACTTTTACTTTTCCCGCTGCCGGTCGTGTACTGGTAGTCAAAGATGGCAATCGACGCGACGTCTGTCTTACCGAGGATCACGTTTTTCGTGATGCGGTTACGACCGTTGTTGAAGAGTTGAAATCTCACCAGTTTGGTGGCCAGTTCCTCGGGGCTCGATTCGAAGAACTCCAAGCTCAATCCCTCGGCGAACTCTCGCATCGCAGCCACACGTTTTTTCTCCGTGTGCAAAGCCCACACAACCAACCCAATCACTAGCCCACCGCCCACCACACCAATTGCCATCACTATAAGAACTGGTGCCATCGTGAATATCGCTTTCCCTGGTACTGCGGCGTGATCATCGCTAGTAGAATCGAACCCATTCGTCAGGCAGTTTATTGTCTTGTCGCTCGGAAATCCATCGCCAGTGGCTGTGGCGGAGTCTTCGACGCCACGGCTGATTGGAGTTCATGGTAAGCCGGGGCTTCGCGGACTCAGCCCCAGCCACCTCGTTTCGTGAAGTTATTTCCTGGATGATCCTTATTGTCTTGGCGATCGGAAATCCATCGCCAGTCGCAGTAAACAGATTGAACACGCATCGCGTGAATGCCTCGCCGTGCGAGCGCCTAGCAAATTCGAGGCAACGGTGCCCCGGACGGTTCATCGAGTGGGACGAGTTGGCCAAGCGATCTTCGCACGGCGACCGGAGCAATGCGTGCCTCCGTCACGCCGCCGATCTCGGCCGCTGCGCTACTCACAGCGACCTGCTGCAAAGCTCGCAGTGCCGGCGTCACTTCTCCGCCGGGAACCGCCACGACCATCGTTCCTTCACACGCAACATGCAACGGATCGAGTCCCAGCAGTTCGCAAGCGCCGCGAACCGTCGCGCTGACGGGTATCGCATTGGCTTCCAGCACCAGCGTCTTGCCGCAGGCGTCTGCCCATTCGTGTAAGACGGCAGCGACACCTCCGCGAGTTCCGTCACGCATGGCTTTGACACGGATGCCGGCAGCCCGAAGTGCATCAACAGCAGGCCACAAAGAACCGCTATCACTCGTCGGAGCCGGATCGATCCCGAGTCCCTCCCGCGCGAGCAGGACCGCCAAGCCATGCTGCGCGATCGGGCCGGTCACTAACAGTCGATCGCCTTCCTCCAAACTGCCTGGTCCAGCCATTGGGAACACGAGCTCGCCGATGCCAGCGGTGTTGATGAATAATCGATCAGCCGCGCCGCGCGGCACGACTTTGGTATCGCCCGTCACGATTTGCACGTCCGCAACACTTGCTGCGTGAGCGATACTCGCGATGATCCGCGCGAGTTCGCGGGTCGAGAACCCCTCTTCGATGATCAGACTCAAGCTTAGCCACCGCGGGCGAGCCCCCGAGACGGCCAAATCATTTGCTGTTCCGAAGACGGCCAGCGAACCGATGTCTCCGCCGGGAAAGAACAACGGTGTGACGACATAGCTGTCCGTCGTAAAGGCGAGTTCTCCGGAACTCGCAGGCAACGTTGCTCCGTCCGGCAACTGGGCCAGATACTCGTTCTGAATCGGTGCCAGCAGGTCGCGAAGCAGGCGGCGAGTCAGCCGTCCGCCCTCACCATGCGCGAGCGATATCGTTTCATCATGCCTGTCGTCAGGAAGTGGACAGCTGGGCGACGGATCATTGCTCATGTGGGCTTACCGAATTCTCAAACAGGTTGACGAGCATGACGGGCGTAGGCGGCACAAGCTCCCTCGGACGACACCATCGGAGCGCCTAGCGGCGTCTCCTGCGTGCATTCGCGCCCAAAGTATTCGCACTCGGTTGGCTTGATGCGACCGGTCAAGACATCACCGCTTCGACATCGTGAAGATCCGACGATCGGTAACGCGACGCGAGAATATCGTTGCGCAGCATCGAACCGACGCCAGCGATTCTGCAAGCGAACTCCCCCGCGTGAAATCGTGCCGAGCCCACGCCAGGGTTGATCGCAGATTTCGTAAGTCTCGTCGACAACTCGCAGCGCGTGTGCATTGCCCGCCTGCCGCGCACTCCGCTCGTAGCGGTTTTCGACTTGAGCAACACCTCGTTCGAGCTGACTTACACAACTCAGAATACCGCTGAGCAGATCAACGGGCTCGAAACCGGTAACCACAACCGGCACGTGATATCGGCGAGCGAAGTCATCGTACGATGCGAAGCCGCTTACCGTGCAAACGTGCCCCGCAGCCAGAAAGGCTTCCACGCGACAGGCCTCTGCTTCCATGATCGCTTCCATTGCGGGTTGCACACGAACGTGCGAGACGATCATCGAGAAGTTGTTCAGGCCGAGACTTGCCGCCTGTTGAATAGCCAAGGCGGTGGCGGGCGTTGTCGTTTCGAACCCGACCGCGAAGAACACGAACTCGCGGCTCGGATCATGCTTCGCAAGTTGAACCGCGTCCAGCGGCGAGTAGACCAAACGCACATCGCCGCCACGTGCTCGTGCCTCGCGCAGACTGATCGTCGTGCCGGGAACCCGCAACATGTCGCCAAAGGTCACGACCGCCACTCCCGCTCGTTGACAAAGGGAAATCGCGAAGTCAATGTCTTCAGCAGGCGTCACACAGACAGGACAGCCGGGACCGTGAAGCAACTCAACAACCCCGTCAAGTTCCTGGTCGATGCCGTGCATTAACAAGCCGTGTGTCTGTCCGCCACAGACCTCCATGATCGTATAGCATCGCGAAGCCGTTTGCTGGATCTCGGCGACCAATCGGCGACAGACTTGCGGATCGCGATATTCGTCGACGTGCTTCACGGTAGATCTCCGCTGTTGCGAGGCGAGTCGGCGGGACCATCCGTCGGCGTGTCGAACTCAATCTCGTCCAGCGTTTTCAAGATTCGCTCCGCCTCGTCCGCGTCGATGCAACTAATGGCAATCCCGGCATGCACCAGTACGAAATCACCGACGACAACGTCCGGCACGCAAGCCAGATTCGTACGGCGGCGGACACCGGCAAATTCAACAATCCCCTCCGCAAACGGCGGTTCGCGCTCGATCCATTCGGTGAGCTTTCCAGGCACGGCAAGGCACATGTCACGGTTCCATTGTTTGCGAATTACGATGGCCAGCGTACTCACGCATCACGGCGATCGCCAGTTGGCCAGCCGCCAGCCCGCCATCGTTTGGTGGAATCATTCCAGGCAGTTTGAGTCGCTCACAATCGTCGCTCATCTCGACCACCAACTCCGTTAGCAGCTTGTTCTGAAAGACGCCACCGGCGAGAACGATCGGCAGTGCGGGAAACTGAGCGGCCACTATTACGATACCGCCTGCCAAGGCTCGGTGAAACCGTGCGCTGACAATCGCGGGGTCTACTCCCGCGATACGATCTTCCCAAATGTCACGAATCATCGCCCGCCAGTCGAGTTGCCCCGCCTCGAACGGAAGCGAGTAGCCATTCAGCGCGTCAGAAGATGCGACCGCTTCCAGCATCATCGCCGCTTGCCCTTCATATTGCACCGCGTCGATCCCCAAGACGATGGCGGCCACGGCATCGAACAGACGACCGACGCTCGTGGATGACACCGTTGCAGGCGTTCGGCGATGTATTCGCAGGAGTGAGGCAACTGGTCGTTCGGGCCACATGAAGGCGGCGCGTTCGATCCAAGCGTCATCAGGGATCGCTTCCGCTAACAGCGAGACGGCAACTCGCCAGGGTTGGTGAATCGCGATCTCACCGCCATGCCAAGCGAAGGGCCGTAGATGAGCGACGCGTCGGTACTCCCGTGCGCGATCGACGATCAAGAACTCGCCGCCCCACATCGTGTCGTCTTCACCCAAGCCGGTTCCGTCCCAACTGACTCCCAGAACTTCGCGGTCGAGCAAGCCATGCTCCAGCATTCCGGCCGCGACGTGAGCGAAGTGATGTTGAACGCCAGTGGTCCGAAGGCCACGTTGACTGCATTCGCGGGTCGTAAAGTATTCAGGATGCAAGTCGTGGACCGCTACCTCCGGCTCGAAGCGATAGAGCGAACTCATGTCCGCGACGTGCTGTTCAAATCGCTCTCGCGTCGCGACCGTATCGAGATCGCCGATATGCGGACCGAGAGCGGCTTGCGAACCATTGTGCCAGGCGATCGCGGACTTCATGTGTCCGCCGACGGCCAATTGGGGCGTGGCGGCAGGCAGAGCTAGCGGCAACGGTGCCAAGCCTCGTCCCAAACGCAAGGCGACGCGTCGCCCGGCGATCACTTGCACAACGCTGTCGTCGATCGGACGTGCGATTGGCCGATCATGGTGCAGCCACACCTCCGCGATGTCGGCCAAGTTAACTTCGGCGGCATCAACCTCATATTCGAGCGGTTCGCCTTCGCGATTGGCGCTAGTACATACAAGTGGTCGTGCAACTTCGTCACCTAGCAACGCGTGCAGTGGTGTCGAAGGCAGCAGCAATCCGAGTCTGTTCAAGCCGGGGCGAACCACTTCGGCGATGTCGCTTGCTCTTGCCCTCAACAACACGATCGGATTGGACCGATCCAATAACGCATCGCTCTCCAGGTCATCGATGAACGCGTAGCATCGTGCCTCTTCCAGGGAAGCGACCAACACGGCGAAGGGCTTGGCGGGCCTAGCCTTTCGCTGACGCAATCGTTCGACTGCCGCAGTGTTCGTCGCGTCACACAACAGTTGGTATCCGCCGACCCCGCGTAAAGCAACGATTTTGCCGTCAATGATCGAGCGGGCAGCGGCGTGGACGGCCGCGAGCCCATTCTTCCGCTGGTGTTCGATTGGATCGTTGAACCACACTTGAGGGCCACAAACTTCGCACGCGATCGTTTGAGCGTGAAAGCGTCTGTCGCTTGACGATGTATACTCGGCTCGGCAATCGTCGCACAAAGTAAAACCGTCCATTGTTGTGTGATCGCGGTCAAACGGCATGTTGTGGATCAAGGTAAAGCGAGGTCCACATGTCGCGCAGGTTGTGAGCGGATACAAATGCCTGCGGTCGCGTCGATCGCGAGTCTCGCTCAGACATTCGTCGCAGACGGCAACATCGCGAGGAACTTGCGTTATCAGTGGTCCTGTTGCGTTGTCGCGCTCGATCACGAACTCCGCTCGCTGTGTGGGAGCAATCGCTGTCACGTCGCTCTGTTCGACACTGCTTCCTGTCGGCATCGAAGCGGGAAGATGCTGTTGAAAAAGACTGAGTTGAGTCGTCGTTCCCTGGACTTCGATTTCCAGCCCAGCCAGTGTATTCCTTACTGCCCCTGCTAGATTGAGCGACTTCGCCAAACGTGCGATCGACGGGCGCACGCCCGCACCCTGGACGCAACCGGTCAGGCGAATGCGAACGGCAGCGAGCGTTTGGGAATAGGACGGGTCTCCAGGCCTTGTCATTACCCACAT
>CAUJKL010001040.1 GCA_963204995.1 Planctomycetota bacterium
ATGACGCGGGTCGCTGCAATCAACCATCTCTCGGCGGGGCACTCTGCGGCGTCGACGTTATCCGGTTGGAAAGATCGATTTAGCGAACTCCATAAAGATTTATACTTGGGTGGCAGATACGCGAGGGCGTACAGATTCGCCAGCGCCTTGGTGTCGCGACCATCGAAGAACTGGGGATCATTGCCATTCATCACGACATACGCGAACCCATCAGAACCTTCAAACAATCGCATGCCTTGTGCAATCCCGTTTGCTAGTTCGTGAGCTGTTGCGGCGTCTTTGGGCAATTCCACAGATCGAAACAGTTCAACGGATTCTCGCAACCCTGCATATGCCTCGATGGAATCCATCAGGAGGTGCTGAACAGCGCTTCCTGTATTGATCGGCAAGCCGTTGGTGAGTGCGGCCTCGGTGAATGTGTGTGGCGAGCGTGCGTTTGCCGCCACAACACGCTTGTTGCGAATGACATCCTCCAGCGCATAGAGTGATCGAGAAGCCCCATTCGCTATCGCTGGCGAAGTGTCGCCCGAAATTGCATGAACGCGGGCTGTTGCGAGCAGGAATAGGCCAGCGTAGGAGTCGATGCTGTCGAAAGCCAACTTAACTCGTCGCCCGCTACGTACTTCATAGTTATATGCGACACCAAACGGTTCTTCGATGTTCTGCGCGTACCACTGCAAGTAACGTCGAACACGATCCACGTCCGAGCATTGGCCGCTCGCCAACAAAGCAACGCATGCTTCCAAGGCAAAATACTGCTCCAACCAGACTTCATCACCGACTGCGGTCATGCGAATAGAGCCATCTCTGAGCTGGCGCGAGCGAATCTGGTCTAAGCAGTCAGAAACAACCGTACGCTCTTCAGGTGTCAGAGTTGCCAACGCGGTTTCTCCGTCCTGCGAATATGCAACATTCGAGTTGACGACTGTGAAGAGACAAACGCCAGCCATTAAGAAGCGAGCCATTTTACCTGTACCCAAATCTAACCGTGTGGAAGTTCTCAAATAACTCTCTGAAGACGCTGCCGAACGCCGCCCGAACAACTACTCGCCCGCCCGATAAACGCATTTAGCCAATCGCTCCCTAGTTGGGGCGAGATTGAGCTACTTTGGACTACCGCGAATTACTAAGCGACTAGCCATGCTATGTCATAGCGAGGCCCCTTCCGTTTTGCCAAGTTGCAGAGTTTACCTGATTGGCGGATGCCGTTCACGCTTTGGAGTTTCTGATTGTAAATAGTGAAAATGTCGTCAAGGCAAGGACGATCATGAGGTAGAGTTTAGTATCAGCGACGAGTCAAGTCTTCAGAGATCGACAGAACATCAAACGGAGGAGCACATGCTTGATCCACCTAGTTGTTTTGGCGGCTAATTTCTGAGCCGCCACCACGGTCGTTTCTGCGTTCCTTTCTCAACTCGATTACAGTTTTTCAGTTAGCCAAACGATACTAACACTAGATTGGCTTAACACGGCATCAAGAACGATTCGCTCGGCGATGGATGATCGCAAACCTTGAATGACGCACGGGGCTACAACCGCTGCCTTGCCATTCGGCCCTGCTGGGTACACCTGATCACAATCGACAATTGCGTATCGTGTTGGCCCGCCAGTCTTCCATACTCATAAGAACCTCGCTGCCATTCGCAGCGAGGTTTTTTAATGCCGGTTAGAGAATCGCTCATGTTGATCGGCCATTCGGTCCGTCAGTCATGCGAGTTACTTGCCGGAATACTCTTGCCGGTTCAAAACGTTTCCATCCAGCCCTTTGATTTCGACAACCAGCTTCATCGGGTTCTTCGTAAACGTCATCAGAATGTAGCTGTCTTCGCCCTTTAGGAACTGTGAGTTCGGATCGGCATACTGGTCACCTTTTCCGCTCAGCGAAGTGTTGTAGTACGTGAAGCCGTCGACCTCGGCACGTTCGGCATAGTAGCCAAATCCGGTGATCGCGATCGTGCCCTTTCGGAACATATCGTGCCATGCCCCTCGCTCTTGAGTTCGCATCGAGGCATTCCGCTCGTTATAGAGAGTCACGACGAATTGTCGTGATTCGTCGGACGTCAGCTTTTGATACCAGTCGAACTGTTGCGAGCCAGCGTGAAACGCATGACATGCCTGCCACGTTGTGCCAAAGTCGGAGATGTGATTGAGATCGAGGGCCACGAAGCGAACATCGAAACCAGGCACGTCAAAGTGCCACTTCCATTCATCATCAGGCAACTCAAAGAACCGACGAAAGGCAGTGGCATCGATGTCGTAGACGTGCTCGTCCGGTGGCTTGGTACCTCGGGGTCGCATTTCCTTGTCGTGGTTGCCCAATACCGGCATGAAGGGCGTTGAACGGAACAAATCTGGATAGCGGTCAATCAGTTGAGCGTACGGCTTTACGCACTCTTTGTTTCCCTCGCCACAAAGTTGATGCGTATTGGAAATATTGTCACCAGCAGTGAGCAACAAATGCACGTCGTCGTTGATGATCGCTGTCAGATCCGGTTTGCCTTGCCAGTCGGCGACAACGGCGACCCTGAGTGCATCAGTCGGATACGCCTTGAATGTGGCATCTTCTGAGACCTGACTTCCGGTACTGACGGCGTAGTGATACACGCCGCCTGTCTCGGCGAGAGGAATCTCGACGTGGTGCATCGCCGTATCATTACCAACTCGAACTTCGTCGCAGTACTCGGATGATCTGCCGAATCGGACGACGGAATCACCCGGCTTTGTCGTCATCCAATTGACGACCAGCTTCCTAGGGCTTAGATTAACCAGCCCGCTTAATCGGCGCGCGAGTCGAGTTATTTGACTCGACTTGACCCCGCCGCTATCCCGCTTCTTACCCCGCCTCTGTAGATTGCATCTTGTAACCCCGCCTTCATGGTGCGCGG
>CAUJKL010001041.1 GCA_963204995.1 Planctomycetota bacterium
CGCGACAAATGCGATGATCCCGAGTACACCTCCGGCATAAAACACCCCCCCGCCTCCGCCGCCCCACGCGGCGAAGAAAATCCCTACGGTGGCTAAGAAAAGGAAGATGCGGGCCCGCGAAACGATTTGATCGAGTTGTGTCAGGGAACGGGCCTCGTCGACACATTGCTCAACTCTCTCGCGATAAATCGAGGCGATATCGGTCATGCTTTTCCAAATTCAAAAATGGTTGCTGTTTTCGGCTGGCTCTGATATTAAGGTGAACACAGAGTTCTGACGAGGAGTCTCAAAGCATGCTTTCGTTCTTCGATCCCCAGCAACGTCATGGCCGCCGCGACTTTTTGCGAGTCGGAGGTTTGGCGTTGGGCGGCCTTTCGCTTCCGGGGCTGTTGGCGGCACGAGCGGCAGCGGCCGGACGTGACCTGGCCGTCAAGAACAAGTCGGTCATCTTCTTGTTCATGCACGGCGGCCCAAGTCAGACGGAGACTTTCGACCCCAAGATGACCGCACCGGCCGGTGTGCGAAGTGCAACCGGCGAAGTGGAAACGTGTATCCCCGGCGTCACGTTCGGTGGCACCTTTCAAAAGCTGGCTCCGCTGGCCGACAAGTTCTCGATCGTGCGATCGTTTAAGACGGGCAACGGCAATCACGATATCAAGCCAATTGTGAGCAGTGAGACGGCCGGAGCGAACATCGGATCGCTGTACGCTCGCGTGGCGGGCACGAACGATTCGGAAACTGGTATGCCGAGAAATGTGGCTCTGTATCCGCGAGCCGTTGATCCCGAAACAATGCCGCAGATTCTGAACTTTGGCGATTTCGCTGCGACCGGAACCTTGGGCAACGCTTACGGACCGTTCATTCCTGGCGGCGGCGGTAGCCTGCAAGAGAGCATGAAGTTGGCGATTCCTCGCGAGCGACTGGATGATCGTAAGTCGTTACTTTCAACGCTGGACCGCATCCAGCGCCAGGCCGATGCTTCCGGAGAACTTGCGGGACTCGATCAGTTTCAGCAGCAGGCGTTCGACACGATCATCGGCGGGATCGCCGACGCGTTCGATCTGTCGAAAGAGGACGCTGGAACAATCGCTCGTTACGACACGGCACCGCTCGTCCGCCCCGACCAGATCAGCACGCGTTGGAAGAACTACGAACGCTATGTCGACAACGCCAAGTCGCTCGGCAAGTTGCTGTTGCTTGCTCGACGTTTGTGCGAGTCAGGCTGTGGGTTCGTTACGGTGACAACGAATTTCGTGTGGGACATGCACTCGGATCAAAACAATGCCGGTGTCGAAGAGGGGATGCAATACATGGGCGTCCCGTTCGATCATGCGGTGTCTGCGTTTCTGCAAGACGTCGCAGCGCGTGGCTTGAGCGAGGACATTTTGCTGGTCTGTTGCGGCGAGATGGGTCGCACTCCGAAGATCAACGCCCGTGGTGGACGCGATCACTGGGGCGGCCTTGCGCCATTGTTGCTGTCGGGAGGCGGCTTGAACGCTGGGCAAGTCATTGGCCAATCGACAGCCGATGCCGGCGCGCCGGCAACGGAACCGGTGACGATCCCGAACCTGATTGCCACCGTCATGCACACGCTGCTCGACGTCGGCCAGGTGCGCACGATGACGAACATTCCTGCCGACGTAGCTCGAATTATCACCGGCCCCGAGCCGATTCGCGAACTGATGAATTCATGATCGCCAATCGACTGGCTCGCGGAAAGCTGCGGCCGTATACGGTCCAATTCTTGTTCCGGTAAAATGGAAACGCGCCCCGCGTCCACTACGTCCAAGAGGCTGAAAAAGTTCCAATTGACGGGATCGTAACGGAAGCCTCGGCCGGAATCGATCCGGCGCTGGCATCTAAACTGCCAAAGTAGCTTGTTTACGCGCCGCGAATGATTGATAATCGTGCGGTCCCAGTTCCTCTCGCATGAGTTGCTGACATGCATCCCGACGGCTTATTCAATCCCCGAGACTTGCTGCGAATCGGCTCGCTGAGCGTTGCCGGTTCGAGATTGCCCGCGTCGATTGCGTACGCTGCGTCCGGTGGCGTTCGCGGCCGAGCCAAGTCGGGGATTTACCTCTGGATGGGAGTCGGCTTAACCCCTATCGAATCGCTCGACGCAAGGCCCGATGTGCCCGAGGCACGGACGACTCACGGCGCTGCTCCAGCGGATGTTGCCGCGACCTTCGATGCGGCGTTGGGGGTTCACCATCGGGCGATCGTTCGTGATTTACTGGACCGCCCGCTTCCGGTGCTGGATCACGGCGAGCCAATTCCGGAGATGCCACGACCAAGTGTAAATGCAAAACGTCCCCCAAAAGGTTGCGTTTCGCAGTGGAGTCGATATTGTAGAAGAAGTAGTGCGGCTAAGGAGTGCTTACATCTAGGTCGCCTGTCCACGTCTGAGGTAATTCGTCATGGCCACTGTGCTTGTTGTTGATGACTCACCAGTCGACCGTCGTGTCGTCGGTGGCTTGTTAGCGAAGTCGCCAACTCTGGAAATCGAATACGCTTCTGATGGCGAAGAAGCTTTGGTGCGCATGCAGGAGTCGCGACCCAACCTCGTCGTGACGGACTTGATCATGCCGAATATGGATGGTCTCGAATTAGTTGCAGCCGTCGTGAAAACATATCCGCTCATCCCCGTCATTCTGATGACCGGTAAGGGAAGCGAACAAATCGCGGTCGACGCGTTGAAGGCCGGTGCTTCGAGCTACGTCCCCAAGAGCGTGCTTCAGAACTTGCTGCTCGATACGGTCGAGAATCTCCTCGCGATGGCCCACGAGGAACAAACGCTCGGTCGGATGATGGACTGCATGACGGGCTGTCGTTTCTCGATCGACAATGACGTGACCATGATCCCCGCCTTGATTAACTATCTGCGTCGTTTCATCCGGCAAGCCAGATTGTGCGACGAGACCGGCGGCATCCGAACTTGCGTGGCACTGGAAGAGGCGCTCAACAACGCACTCTACCACGGCAACTTGGAACTCGATTCACAGTTGCGTGAAGGAGATCGTGCAGCGTATCGAGCGATGGTGGAGGAACGTCGTCATGCCGAGCCCTACAAAACTCGCAAGATCCACGTTGCGGTGCATCTCGAAAAGGATCATGGTGCGTTCGTCATTCGAGATGAAGGCCCCGGGTTTGATCCACGCGTGCTTCCCGATCCGACAGATCCGACGAACCTGGAAAAGCCGAGTGGCAGAGGCCTGCTGTTGATGCGAACATTCATGGATGATGTCGCGTACAACGAAGAGGGCAATCAAGTGACGCTGATCAAGCGTCGAAATAGCTCTGACAACGGTTGGCAATAGCAAGGTAGGATCATGTCGAGACCTAAGTATTTCACTGTCGAGTGTGCCGACGACATCGTCATCTTCTCGGCCATCGGTTCAATCGGTGGGTTGGTCGAAGATGCAGCACGCACCGAGTGGGATGCCTTGCTGAACCAAGTCGATGCAACCGATGCGAAGCACGCCATTATCGATCTCGGTGCGTTAGACTACTTTGGTTCGATCATGTTGGAGCTTCTCGTCGTGCTCTGGAAACGCGTCGGCGCGAAAGGCGGCAAGCTCGCGCTTTGCAACGTCTCTCCGGTTGGGCTAGAGATTCTGCAGACGGCCAAGTTCGATACACTGTGGCCCATCGAGCTCAATCGCGAGCTCGCGATGAAAGCGGTCCGGAGCTGATCCCGCTCTGCGGCTGTGATTTTATTGGTGGGATAGGCTTCCAGCCTGTCAAAAATACGAGGAAAATGACAGGCTGGAAGCGTATCCCACGATTTTTTCACAGGAACTCGATATCGCGTCCTCGAGCGATCGCAAGGTCGAAAATTGGAAAGCGGCGACAAGTCTCCGCACTCCACAGGTCAAGGCTCGAAAAGAATGTCGGGCGACGCGCCGTAGCGGGCCGGAAGCGGGATGTTGGACCAGGCTGGATCGTCGCCGAGGCGGAATTGCCACGTTCCCTGCAACACCAAGTTTCGGTCACCGGAAACCAATCGCGGCGCAGGGCTCAAGTGCTGTCCGTGGTCTTTCTCTAGACGTACGACAATCAAGTTCGCATCGTTTCGTTCGATCCAATCGGTGTGGACACGGAAGCCACCGCTCTCCGCGTTCAGCTCGTGTCCGTTAAACCAAGCCCGCACTCCCTTGCTCGCACCTGCGACCTGTAACGTCAGACCTTGATCTGTGAGCCAGTGTTCCCCTGGCCGAAACGTGCAGCGAAACCATGCCGCGCTGTCATCACGCTTCACCACGCTCGGCCCATCAGTTCCCGATTTCGCAGGCACGGGGACCAATGTCCAATCTGTCTTCGATAGTTCCGCAGCGCTGGCTATCACAACGTTGGACGGTGGCAAGCCAGCTGCCCAATGAATGCCGTTGGTGAGCAAGCGGATGAACTCGATGTTTTCAAAATCCGCTGGGTGGCCGAGCGACGTGTAAAACGAACGTCCGCCAGCGGCTCGCGTGAAGGTCCAGGCAACTGGTTCTGAGGGCCGGCCTTCGACGGTGCCAGTCAACAGTGGTAAAGCGTTGGCCGCCAGCGGTGAGGTCATGTAGAGCGAGCCGCCTGATGGAAACGGCGTTCGCGTTACGCCTCGCAAGATCGGGTGATCGGCCGCTTCGCTCAGAACGCTGACGGTTGCTAATAATCGATTGCCGTGATGATTCGTATAGTGTCCGCCAAACACTTGGGCGTCGAACTCGGGCCAGTCGGCGAGTCCTTCGGGTGCTGGTGCATTTCGCAACGAGAAAGCATGGCTCGCGGTACGAATGCCAATCACCGGTTTCCCGGCAGCGACAAAATCTCGCACGATCTTCAATTGCTCGGGCATTAGGGTGCGTCGACGCACGCTGATCAAGGCGACGTCGGCGTCGTGGAGAACCGCCAGGCCGGGAATCCGGTGAGCATCGGCTTTATCCTCGTGGACAAAAGACACTCGGAACGCATTGCCGAGCTGCTCTGCCGCGAACTTTGGAAGCGTGCGTTCTGTTTCGTATTCGTCTTCCGCCATCACGATGGCCAGGTGTGGACGCTGATCGTTCTGGAAACGAAACGACTCGCCGCCGATCAATTGGTCGCTCGTCATGGTCGGGCAAACGAACCTTTCGATGTGAGCGACAATGAGATCGTTGCCGGTGAAGTGGCTGACGTAGGGCCACCGAGCTGGGTTGTACATGGTGTCGGTCATGTCGCGCATCAACACAACGTTCTGGCCATTGCGAACCAGCTGTCGCAAACCAAACGGTCGACCCAGGACACACATGTTGACGTGGACGCCGGTCAAGATGACGTTCTTGATGCCACGCTGCTGGAGGATGTTCCAGACTTCGTCGCCGCGATCGCTGATGAAGTCTCGGTCGGCGTCGATGGTGATTAAGTCCGATTGTTTCTGCCAAGGCAAACCTGGATTACGGCCCATCTGTACAAGCTTCGCCGCCCACACCTTGTGTTCCTCAGGGTCGTCATCGTCGCCGCCATCGGATTGGTCGAGCGGATAGACGGCCTGCTCCTCCGCCGGAATTCGCGAGCACCACGAGGTAATATCGTCCGGCAGTCGAGCCGCCTGCGGTACTGCAATGGCTCGCTGGCGTGCCGAATGTTCTGTGTAAGCGTTCATGCAGTCGCTGGGTGAGTGGATGATGGTCATGCCGCGACCGCGAGCCTCCTTCAGCACCGCGTCCAAGCGAGGAGCGAACTCCTCCAGCCGACGCACGGCATTTTGCGAGTGATGCAGATCCCACACGTCGCAGACAATAACAGCGGTCTCGCGAGGGTTCCACACTTCCTGCCGAATCAAGCGATGATACCGACCGCTGCCCTGACTGGTTTCCGTCTGGTATCGCAATGCAAGCTGGAGATCATCGGCCGATGAAAGACTTGCCATCATGATTGTCGCGACGAACATCGAAAGCGTGGTGCGAATGGCCACTGGGAGGACTCCTGAAGCGGATGTTGCAGTTTGGTTTTGTGCGAGGGAAGCGTCAGAACAGTTCCGCGATGGGTCGGCCCTCGTCGAGCAAGTTGTAAAGGTTTCGTAGTCGAACTCGGCGAGTGAGGATAATGCTGCGGCTATCGAGACGTTTGTTTCGTGCGGATGTTGAGCATCCGAAACATTAGCGTGGCGACGGATCAGCCAATGGCGATATGATAAGCGAACGGCGAGCGATTTGCGAGGACAACTCCGTCTGTCGTCAGGCACTAGCGAGGCATGCGGCTAGGCCTTGAACGGCGAAATTGCCTGAATTTGGCCGATCGCACTGAGGCTGTTTTGAAGCTTTCCGACGGTTTCTTCCAGCCGGTAAAACGTTTCGAGAAGCCGATCGCGTTCCTTGTCCAAAGCTTTGCCTAAATCCGCAATCCGTTTTGTGTTCAACTCGATGTTGGTCTGAAGCGACCGTGAGCGAGAGATGAGGACGGAGTTATCAACGCCTGCGAGGCGTTCCAGCGTGTTGAATAACTTCGTTGCCGCTCCGGTTTCCGCTTGGGTGAAGAATCGTTCTACATCTGCGGGGCTTTGTGCGTAGCGGTCGTCGAACTTCGTTTCGTCAAAGTTAAGCGTGCCTTTATCGTCAACTCGCAGCCCTAATTCGGCGAGCGATGCGATCGAGCCAGTTCCGAAAAATCGTCCTGTGACGACATTCGTAAGATCGTTCTGGATGCGAAGGATTTCTGACGAACCGAACAGCACCCCGACCGAATTCTCGGTCTCGTCGAAGAAAGTCTGTGTTTTGATCTTATCTTGCAGTCCGTTGTATTGGTCCGCAAACTGTTTCAATTGTTTCTTGACTGCATTTGCGTTTTGCGCAACCGTGATCGTGACTTGTTCCGTGGATGTTCCTTTGATGTTGATCTTGAGCCCATCGACCAGGCTGTCAAACTCGTTCGTCGAAGAAGCAGCCAAGGCACCGGCCGTAGACGAGTCGGCGGACCCGACCAGAACGAGTGCGTCCTGAGCCGCGACGATCTCTTGAAACCCGACTCCGAGCGCGGAGGCGTCCACACGCAACTCGCCGGCCTGGCCGCTCACCTGGCTAACCAACGACAACCGGAACGGAGTTGCACCCGTGCCGCTATTAAAGACGCTCGCCGAGATGTTTGCCCCCAGCGCATTGATCTTGGTAACGAGATCGTCGAGCGTGTCGTCCGCATCCAACGTCACACTCAACGCCGTGCTGCCGTCGATGACTTTGGTGGGCGTGCCGTTGATGTCCACTTCGACCGCAGTGCCGGCCAATTTCAGATCGGCGGCGGTGGTGCCCGTTCCTACATCGGCGACTTTCAGATCGCCGGTGCCGCCTGCCGTATCAAGCAACAAGATACCATCGCCGGTGTCGTTGATCCGCGCTTCAACGCCGATCGACAGCGCATTGATGGCACCGATGACGTCGCCGACATTCTTGGCTTGAAGTAGTTTGAGACTAACGGCACCTACCTGGCCGTTCGAGTCGGTAATCAAGAAGGAGCCCAGCGCAGCGCCCTTGCCGCCGTTCAGCGACGAGAGGGCAATATTGTCGTTGTACGTCTTGAGATCGAGCGAACCGCTGTTGGTGGTGGAAACCGCCGCATCGGTCGCGATGCGCAGCTTGTCTGCTGTGTTCGTCGCGTCTCCATTCGCGATGATCAAATTGTTCGAGCCGCCGCTTGTATCGGTCAGCTGGATGCCGTTGCGCGCCTCGTTCACACGCGCCGTGATTGCAATGCCTGCCGCATTGATGCTGCCGATGACGTCGTGCAGCGTCTCTGCCGCCGAGAGATCGACGCTGGCCGCGTTCCCCGCTCGGTCCGTCAGGTCCAACGTGCCGAGCGTGCCGAATCCGTAACCGCCCCGGAGGCTATCAAGCAATACGGTGTTGAGCCCCGCCACTCGTCGCTTGCCCGTGATGACTCCCGCGGTGGCCGTCGTGGTTAGTCCCAAATCCTCGGCGGCCGAGCCGTCAAAGAGATCGGCCACGGCAAACGTGCCGGCTCCGCTGGTCAAGTCGATCAGTTCGATGCTGTCGCCCGTCGCGCTAAGTTGAGCTTTGAGCTTGGTCGGATCGGCCGCGTTGAGTGTGCTCAGGACGGCTTTGATGTTCGATTCGTTGTTATAGGCGATCGCGCCGCCAGCGGTTGTCGCTTTGTCGGACGCGGTCACGAAAGCCGTGCCATCGCCGCCCGACGATGTTGTTGCGGTAAAGTATTGACTTGCGGTTGGGTTATTGTTCAACGCGGCGATCAGATGAACCGCCCGCGAATTTCCGGCGTCGATATTGAATTTCACTTTCTTTCCGACCGTGTCGATTTCCACCGTTTCGTTGCCCACGGTGATGTCGCTCTTGTCGACCAGAACGATCTGATAGCCATCGAAGGATTCTCCGGCACCAACCGAGGTCAGCGCGATCTCCGCATTGACTCCGTTGGCCGCCGTCGTGGTGGCAGTCGATTGCGTCTCGCCCTTGGATTGAGCAAGGAAATCCACGTCGAGTGTCGTGCCGTCTTGCAAACTGACGCGCAGGTCAGCGACTCCCTTGTTGAAGCGCACGCCATTGCCATCGTTCAAACGCTTCAATTCCAGCGAGTCATACAGGCGGAGCACGTCGTTTCCCGTAGCCGCACTTGCAGCCGTGTCGATGCCATCGATTCCGAGATCCGAGGCCGTATTCGACAACCCGTCGTTGCGGACCCGCAACGTCGTCGTCACCTGACCGGCACTTGTACTGTCCGTCAGCTTGATCCGGTCGCCGTCGGTCGAAGCGGTCACGTTAATGTCGTTGGCGGCGTTGATGGCATCGATCACATCATCGATCGTCTGTGCGAAACGCAGGTCGATAACTTCGGTGGTCCCCGTTCGATCCGTGATCCGGATCTTGCCTCGCTCGACGCCTCGCCCGCCGTTCAACTGGTCCAGCGAGACCCCGCGATCAATAAACCCGCCGAAGCCTAGCGAGACTTTGCCCTCGCCGAGTGCGGCTGTTTTGCTGGTAAAGCCGCCGCTCAGCAGTTGATGAGCTTGCGCGCGGCGGACGGGGGTAAAGCGATAACTTCCCACGGCCGGTGTTCCGGTCGCCGTTGCCGAAAGCGAAGCCTCGTTGGACGACGTGACCGACTTGGTGGCGAAGCTGGTCGAATTTCGCAAACCTTGGATCGAGAGTTGTACGCCGATCACTTTAGCGGTGAGTTCGGAAACGGCGACCTGTTGGGACTTCAGGTTTTCAGTCCGGGAAGTGAGCAAATCACGGGGCTTCGCGGACAACGCTATCAACTGATCGACGGTATCCTGAATGGGGATACCGGTGATCAGGCCGACGGATGATTGAATTCGCCCCATAATAATCGTCGCCGCTTTGCGAGACGCGGCCTTGTTGCTAGCAGATCAAATTGGACACGCGAACCGCGCGACCCTTCCTTACTCTTCGGCAAAGTAGCAGGAAGCAGAGCAGCAAAAGCAAACCGCCGATCCCGCCTCGTACGATCGAGGATGAATCGGCGGTCGTTATCTTGATCGTGTCGACCCGTTCGCTTATCGCAGCAGGGACAACACGTTTTGTGGGTTCTGGTTGGCGATCGCGAGGACCGAAGTGCCCGATTGAACAAGGATCTGAGCTCGCGTCAAGGCTGCCGATTCCTTGGCAAAGTCGGCGTCGCGGATTGAACTCTCCGCAGCGGTCAGGTTGACCAACGTGTCGGACAGCGAGCCGATGTTCGATTGCAGGGTGGTGCGTTGGAATGCACCGAGTCGACCGCGAAGTTCGACAACGTGAGTAATCACCTCGTCGACGATCGAAGCGGCTGCGTTCGGATTGTTAGCGAGCGACTTCGACTCGCCTGTCCGCAACTCATACAGCCGTCCACTTGCTCCGCCCAGTCGTGCGGTGCTGACGCTACCGATTCCCAGTCGTGCCTGCTGATTGGTGACAATGTTTGGGCCGAGTTGGAACAGGGCTCCACCACCGGTAATGGTGAAGTCCGACAACCCCGTGACAGCGGCTTGTACGTCGAAGCCCAGGTCGAGTGTCGACGTGTTCAACGACAGCGAGTTACCGTCA
Source organism: Planctomycetota bacterium (assembly GCA_963204995.1). Taxonomy (GTDB): domain Bacteria; phylum Planctomycetota; class Planctomycetia; order Pirellulales; family Pirellulaceae. Next base: position 10,038 of record CAUJKL010001041.1, read on the forward strand.
CCGGTGGCTTGGATGCCATTGATCGTCGCGACAACATCGCTACCGATTTGACGAGTCAGGTTGCCGATGGCCGCATTGATTGTGCCACCTGGTGCTTCGGAAACCAGAGCAACTTCGACAAGAGATTTCGATCCATATTCCGTCGAAGTCAGTTCCAGCGTTGTCCCATTGATGGCGGCGCTAACACCTGTCGAATCGCTCAGTGCGTTGACGGCCGTTTGAATTTGCGTGATGGTCGCACCCGCTTGGAACGAGAATACTTCTCGGCCATTCTTACCGGCCAATTCGAAGACGGCGTCTTGAGCCAAACCACCGGCTGCTGCCGCACCTGAACCCAATGTCGCTGCGCCTGGAGGCGTATCGAGCGTGCTGTTGTACGTTTGGTCGCCGGAGCTGGCGGTGAGGGCCGCACTGTAGCCAGCCAGACCGTCAATGGCAGCTGCGATCGCGGCGTACGTGGTCGAGCCGTTGATGGAAACTACGATGTTGTCGCTGCCATCGAAAGCAGCCGCGACTGCTGGGCCGACGCCCACTTCCTGAATCGTGACAGTTTTCGTATTCACCCCTGCGGTGTCGGCCGTAACCCGAATGGTCGCGCTGCCTACGTCTCGACCACCAACCAAAGCGGCCTTCGCTCCGGCGTCACCCACCGCCGCTGCGCCCGCGTTGGTTTGTACCGCATTGAAGTCCCCATGCGCATCAATCAAGGTGGCGATCGTACCGGCCGTGGCAGTAGCAAGATTCGTCGTGACTTGAAGCGTCGTACCAACCAGTGCCACATTATCCGCACCATCAACGAGCGAGATGTTGTAGCTGTTACCGGCCGCCCCCGCCGCAGCCCCTGAAGCGTCGGCGGTGACGCTGAAACTGCCGCCGCTCAACAGCGTATAACCCTGCGTCGCCTGGGCGACGGTGTTCGACAACGAAGTGTCTGCATAAGCATTGACGGCGGTTGTTGCAGCGGGAACATTGGTAATGTCGACTTGGGCTTTGGTGGCCGCAGTCTTAATATCCACCTCAACCGCAAGCTGTCCTGTCGTACCGAGATTGCCTTGGCCGATCTGTAGATTGCTGATCCGATTGTAGTTAGCCCCTTCGCTAACGACGAAGTCCAGCGTGCCATCCAGCAACTTTCGGCCTTGGAAGGTCGTCACCTGCGAGATCCGGTCGATAGCTTCCAGCGACGAGTCGACTTGCAACTGGTTGGCCGCCACCTGATCGTCGCTGAGTACACCCGAGTTTGCTGCCTCTGATACCAGGCCCCGAATGTCATTCAGAAGGCTGCTGACCTGGCCCAAGGCACTGTCGGCAGTCGCGATCAGCTGACCAGCTCGTTCGCTGTTCTGAATCGACTTGTTTACAGCCGTAATATCGCGGCGAAGATTCTCGCTGGCGATCAAACCGGCTGGGTCGTCGGCACCCGAGTTGATACGCAAACCAGTGCTCAATCGTCCCAGAGCTTGCTGAAGATCTTTGTTGTTGCGGCCCAGGGTATTCTGAGCAACGAGCGAACTCACGTTGGTGTTGATCCGGGACATTCCGAGTTACCCCTAATTAGGTTGAGGATTAGTTGCAGGCCATTCAGGAGTGGGGAGTACACGCTGAATAACTTTGCCGCTGAAGTATGAAGCCTTTGTGTGTCTCCACCACGCTCAGCAGCAGTGTGTCGTTGGGAGTTTTCGTCGTTGTCTGTCACGAACTTCGTCAGTTTGCGAGAAGGTCTGTGACCGGGATTCCCCGTTCATCTACACTGAGTATCGACCAGCACGTCTGGTTACTTTAGGTAAAATAGCAAAGATGCGATCACGCTCAGCTTCTCTTGAAGTGTTGTTCGGCCAACCGCACGGTGATCCGAGATGAATTAACTCGAATGAGGGCGATTTCTGTTGGTAGCCGATTTTACGATTCCTATATCCGTCAGATTCGTTTGCGTTTGTCATTGTTACCCCCGCACCTGTGCGTTCGAGGTAGCCAACTTCGTCACGAACTCGGTTCCGATGTCATGGTATGGGCCGAGCGGTCTTCGTCGGCGAACGTGTGCGAGGGTCTGAATTGGCACGCCGCCTCCGGTCCTGAATTCGATGACCAGGAAGTCGCTGCGAATGGCTCGATCGTTAATGAGGCCGATCCCACCCGTCGACAAGTTGCGGCAGATGGTTTGAAACGGCGGCCCCGCAGGTCTCAGTTGCTCGTCAAATTCCATCGCCGTCAACGTTGCGATAACGGGGTGTCGGGGAGCGTTTCGCTTTTCGACATTACTATTTTCACGCGCACCGAAACGTTGTGCGAACTCGAGCACTTGGTGATCGATAGGCTTCATCGAAGCAGTATTGAAGATCACCGGCGCGGGTCGCACGCCGCGTAGCTCGCCGATGGTGTAGTTTGATGCCAGCGCAGCAGAGATTTCTGCCCCACAATGGCTACAAATCCACAGGCGAGATTCTTCCGGAATTAGCGCCTCGCAGAGCGGGAGCGGCGTTTCACAGGTTGAACATTCGCTGATGCGTGTTCCAACGGAATGAAATCCAACGCCACTCACAATCTCCCCTTCACGTGTATTAGGACATGTTACCCGTCACCGCGATCGGCCGTCGCTCCGCCGATGCCGCGAGTGTCGGTCGGTCGAAGTTGAGCCGCCTTCTGGTTCTCGCGTTGAATCGCGTCGTAGACTTCCTGGCGATGGACCGGGATATGCTGTGGCGCATCGATACCCAGACGAACTTTATCGCCTCGGATATCGACGATCGTGATCACCACATCGTCCCCGATCATGATGCTCTCATCGCGATGTCTCGACAGAACTAGCATCGATGGCTCCTTCCTCGTGTGCGTGCATAGCCATTGGTGCGGTTGCGGTGCAATAGTTCACTAAAGCTTCACCGGCGACCAAGGCGGAGACAATTCGGCGGGGGTTAAACGGCAGGGATTCGGTTGGGAGTGAGCCAATGCGTCACGACCGGCCTAAACCAGTTACTTCAACAGGGCTTTCCCGGGAGGGTCGAAGAAGGAACGCGGTGTGGAGAAATACGCTCCGCTAACGCACAACTTCTTACATGGGAAGTTTATCGGAAGGAGGTTCGCACAAGCTCACTCTACTGTGCAGAGTTAGCGATTTTCCGACCACAACGGCTGTATCACGCAGATTGACGCATCTTGAGGATTGGGACGGTCAAATCCCATTGCAGCGGTTGGTCATCGCTGGTGACGACTTGAGACCCCAAGCGACGATCCAGGTTGAAGAGCACAGGGGCCTTCAAGTTCAAGGTCAAACCGTGGTGATTTCGCGCTACGAGCGTCAAGACAAAGGCGCGATCCAACTCGGCGAGTTGCAGCTGCGCCAGGGCTCCACGCGGGATACGGACCTGGTAATCGGGCACAAATCTCCGTGGGCTGACCACTGCCACCGCGACATCGGGGTGAGAAGTGCTTTGCAGCCACCCGACCGCGTCGTTCTCGGCATCGGCCAACAGCACCCAGCGACGAAAGTCTTCCAGTCCGATCAATCCATTGGAAAACAGAAAGACGTCGTCTGTTTCGACTTGAATCGTGCCAAATCTTGTCGTGTGCAGCAACATAGAGCTTCCGCCTCTGCCGAATAAGTATACGAACCGTCTCTTTCTCAACATCGGCATTCCGAACCCGCAAGGCCAGTAAAACCGGCACGACTGGACTTGGGATACTGGCATGCCGAACATACCAGGGGGGGCAGGCATCGGTGAGTCACGTTTCTGTTGCTGCTGCCAGTTTTTCTGCCGCTTCTTCGAGCGAAAGGGATTCTGCTTGTCGGCATGGCGGCGTGCGCCTTGCAATTCGGCCTGTTCGCATGGTTTTGAAGCTTTACGGAATGCCACGAGCTCGCCCCGTGGATCGTTACGTTTCTCGCTCCACAAGCGAACCGCCGGATACAAATGCCATATTTTCCATTTGGTGCCAGACACAGGCCGCAAGCGACTGACTGCCCAACTTCACGTCCGTGCTCGGACGCCGCACGATCACGCCGGACGATCACCGTGCTTGGATTCTCTGCACTCGCACATTATGTTATCTACGGTCCCTCCCAGGAATTGCTCCTCAGGCTCAGGTGATTTGTGGCTATGAAAAAACGAACGCATTTGTTGGCAACGTTATTCCTCTTCTGCGGCTTTGGAAGTCTATCCGCGTTCGCTCAGTCGAACTCGGCCATTGATCTCGGCAACCGTCGCGAACTGTTTGTTGACGACCACCTCGTGGGAGAGATGAAGAATGTCGAGTTGACGGTCCATCGCCCGACGCGCGAGGAGCTTGCCGTCGACTGCGACAAGCCCTGGGAGGGCAACGGCTGCGGCTACTTTACAGTTCTGCATGATCGCCAAGAAGCCGTCTATCGCATGTACTACCACGCCTGGCAGATCCCCACGGGCATCGAGCCCGGAGGGCCACTGACCATCGCCTATTTCGAGAGCAAGGACGGTATCAAGTGGGAGCGCCCCAGCCTCGGCCTGTGCGAGTTCAACGGTTCGAAAGACAACAACATCATTCTAGACAAGCTCGGCGACGGCGGTCGCTGCCACGATTTCTCGCCTTTCATCGATGCCAATCCGGCCGCGAAACCAGCAGCACGGTATAAGGCAGTTGGAGCCGGGTTTGAGAACCAGAAAGGCATCTGGGTTTATCAGTCGCCCGACGGAGTTCACTGGACCCCCATGGCAGCTGGCCCCGTGTTTGACAAGGGAGCCTTCGACACGCAGAACATCGCCTTCTGGTCGCCCACCGAGCAGCAGTATGTCCTGTACTACCGTGTCTTTTCCCAGGGCGATTATGCGGGCACGCGGCTGATCAACCGGGCCGTGTCCGACGACTTGCTCCACTGGACCGATGAGGGCACGATCGCTTTTCCTGAAGGCGAGGGACCGCAGCCGCTGGCACAGTTCTACGTGAATCAAATCAAACCGTACGAGCGAGCGCCTCACATCTATCTCGGTTTTCCGGCTCGTTACGTCGACCACGGACTGACGGCTTCGACTCCGTTGCTGCCCGAGTGGGAACTGCGAGAGAAGCGGATGACGGTGACTCCCCGGTACGGCACGGCAGTGACGGACTCGATCTATATCACCAGTCGCGATGGCCGCAACTTCCGCCAAAGCAACGACGTATTTTTGGCACCTGGGCTGCGCACCAAACACAACTGGTCGTATGGTGACAACTACATTGCCTGGCATGTCGTCGAAACGGAGTCGACGAAGGACGACGCACCTCGCGAGCTTTCGCTTTACGCCACGGAGTCTTATTTCACCGGTCGCCAATCCCGCTTGCGGCGCTACTCGTTAAGAATCGACGGCTTTGCCTCGATCCACGCCAAACTGCAAAAGGGCGAGTTCACGACCAAGCCGATCACCTTTTCGGGAAAGGAACTCTCGCTCAACGTAGCCACGAGCGCCGCAGGCTCGGTCCAGGTCGAGATTCGCTCGCCGGACGGCACGCCGATATCTGGCTTCACGCTCGCGGACTGTGACATCATCTACGGTGATGCACTCGATCGTCGCGTCAGTTGGAAAGGAAACGCGAGTGTTGCATCGCTGATCGGTCGTCCGGTGGTGCTGCACATGGTCATGCGTGAAGCGGACGTGTACTCGCTGGTGTTCGAATAAAGAACGGTCGGACGCTTCCACCCGGTCGGTCAGAAGACCGCCAATCGCAAAACTGCAACTAGTGCCGTGCCACCTCGCGGAGATCATTTTCCGTTCAGGAAACGCGAACCAAACATCGTTGCATGGCCGAACTGGCCGGGTTAAACTCGTAAGCGTCAAAGCACTTATGACGCGGCGCGTGCAATTCGCGGCGCGATTTCTCAGTCGATTCAGCGAGGCGATCACGGATGCTCAATCTGACAGACCGCGGGACGGCACATACCTGCGACGGGCTCACGCGACGCGACTTCATGCAGGTCGGCACGCTCGGAGCAATCGGGCTCTCGCTGCCGCAGTATCTGGCCGCGAACGAACAAGGTGCAGTTAGCAAGCAGGATGATGATCGCGCCTGCATCATGATCTTCAATCTCGGCGCGCCCAGTCAGCTCGATACGTTCGACATGAAGCCGAATGCGCCTGCGGAAATTCGCGGGCCGTTCAATCCGATCAGCACTGCTTCCGACGCGATTCAGATCTCCGAGATTTTTCCTGGCCATGCAAAGGTAGCTGACAAGTTCTCGCTGGTGCGGTCCTGCTATCACACGGGTGCCGCCGTTCACGATGCCGGTTGGCAGATGATGCAGACCGGTCGACAGTTCGCTGGCGGCGTCGAGACTCCGCATGTTGGTGCTGTCTTGAGTTACCTGCGCGGTCGCAAGACAGACCTTCCGGCTTTCGTGGTGCTGCCCGAGACGATGGGACGCGGCGGCGGTAATCTTCCCAACGGACAAGCTGGCGGCTTCCTGGGCAAGGCCCACGATCCGTTTGCCTTGATGGCCGATCCGTCGCAACCAAACTTCAAGGTGCCCGATCTGTTGCCTCCACCCGAGATTGGTGAAGCTCGCCTCGAACGCAGACGTCGCATGCGAGACGTTGTTGACTCAACATTAAAAAACTTCGAGGCCACCGAAAACGCACAACTACTCGACAGTAACTTCCAAGCGGCTTATCGCTTGATGACCAGCCCACAGGCTCGCGAGGCTTTTGATCTGTCGAAGGAGCCAACTAAAGTCCGCGAACGATACGGCATGACTCGCTTTGGACAATGTTGTTTGTTGGCGAGACGTTTAATCGAAGGCGGTGTGCGGTTCGTCACGATCAATACGTTCCTGACCGTGTTCGACGAGATCACTTGGGACATTCACGGCTCGAAGCCGTTCACGTCGATCGAAGGCATGAAGAACATCGTCGCGCCACTGTACGATACGGCTTACAGCGCGTTGATCGAAGATCTCGACCAACGAGGCATGTTGGACAAGACAATGGTTTGCAATCTGGCCGAGTTCGGACGGACGCCGCGAGTCAATCCTGCTGCGGGCCGCGATCATTGGCCGCAGTGTTTTACGACTTACTTCGCCGGCGGTGGCGTCCAAGGCGGACAGGTTGTCGGGCGCAGCGATCCGATCGGTGGCGTGCCAGCCGAGCGACCCGTCGATCCAGGCAACATTGCCGCGACGATCTTCCACAGCCTGGGCTTGAACATCGAGTCTCACCTTCCCGGTCCCGCCGGGCGGCCATTCCCGTTGGTTGATATCGGGAAACGAGAGATCCACGAGCTGTTTGCATAGCTGCGACAAAGTCGCAGCCAGCGTAGCCTGACTCTCTGAGTCGGGTTGCGGTTCCCGACTTAGAGTGTCGGGCTACAAGCGATCAACGAAGCAAATCGATAGACAAGAATATGATGATGCCTCTCCGAAGAAACTCAGCTTTGCGAACCGCTGCCCTCTTCTTAGCCTCTTTGTTGCTGGCTAACTTCGCGTTGGCGGACAGCTCGATCACGATTCTGCCAGCGGAAGTCGCACTGCATGGCCCCGAATCGTTTCAACGGCTGTTGGTGCAGCGGGTCGAAGGCGGCGAAGTCAAGGTACAAGTTCGTGAAGGCGTCGAGCTGACATCGAGTGCGCCGACGATCGTCGCGGTCGATGGCGATACCTTACGTCCGCTGGCCAACGGGACCGCCGAAATTACGGCCAAGAGCGGAGAACTGACGGCCCACGTGAATGTGCAAGTAACAGGCATGGACTCGCCACACGCATGGAGTTTCGCGAATCATGTCCAAGCCGTGCTGTCGAAAGCGGGCTGCAATTCCGGTGCGTGTCACGGAGCTCTGGCGGGAAAGGGGGGCTTGAAGCTGTCACTACGAGGCTACGATACCAAGAAGGATCATCACACGCTGACGCGGCAAGCCCACGGTCGACGCATCGAACTCGCCGATCCCGGTCGCAGTCTGTTGTTGGCCAAGCCATCCGGCGCGTTGCCACACAAAGGCGGCTTGCGATTCGATGTCGATTCTTTTGAGTACCGAGTCTTGGCAGAGTGGATTAGCGCAGGGGCGAAGGGCCCGTCTGACGCCGATCCCAAGATCGACCGCATCGAAATACTTCCTCAGTTGGCGACCTTGAAGCCGGGCGACAAACAACAACTCGTCGTCCGCGCCCACTATTCCGATGGCCACGCGGAAGACGTGACACGATGGGCGAAATACACGTCGGCCAGTGAAGCGGTGGCGTCGGTCGATGAAGGTGGCGAGTTGACCGTGATGGGATATGGAGAAGGTGCCATCACCGCGTGGTTTGCCAGCAAGATCGTGATCGCGCGCGTCACTTCACCCTACGCCAACGAAGTCGCTAACGAGATCTACGAGAAGACACCGCAGCGTAACTTCATCGACGAATTGGTCACGAAGCAATTGCGACGACTCAATCTCCCGCCGTCGCCTCCCGCTGCGGATGCCGAGTTCGTCCGCCGCGCGTACATCGACACGATCGGAACGCTGCCGACGCCGGATGAAGTTCGCACCTTCCTGGCCGATACCGCGCCCGACAAGCGAGACAAGGTCATCGAATCGCTGCTGTCGCGCAAAGAGTTCGTTGATTACTGGACGTACAAATGGTCCGACATCTTACTGCTCAACGGTGCGCTGCTGCGGCCCGAAGCGGTGAAAGCTTATTACCAATGGGTACACAGCCGCGTGGAAGCGAACACGCCGTGGGACCAGTTCGCTCGCGAGGTCGTGACGGCACAGGGCAGCAGCTTCGAGAACGGAGCGACGAATTTCTACGCCTTGCATCAAGATCCCGAAACGATGTCGGAGAACGTCAGCCAGGCGTTTCTCGGACTGTCGATTGGCTGTGCCAAGTGCCACAACCATCCGCTGGAGAAGTGGACCAACGATCAATACTATGCGATGGCGAACATGTTCGCGCGTGTTCGCGCCAAGGGTTGGGGTGGCGACGCACGCAGTGGCGACGGTAAACGGACTCTGTTCGTCGTCAGCAAAGGCGAGTTGACGCAGCCTTTGACCGGTAAGCCGCAACCGCCAACGCCTCTGGACGGCGAGCCGTTGCCGTTCGACTCGACCGACGACCGCCGCGTTCACCTGGCGACTTGGCTGACGGCCCCTGAAAATCCATACTTCGCTCGATCCATTACGAATCGCGTGTGGGCGAACTTTTTTGGTGTCGGCTTGGTCGAGTCGGTGGATGACATGCGCGACTCGAACCCAGCGAGCAACGAGGAGTTACTTTCGGCAACCGCCGCCTATGTCGTCGAGAACAAGTTCGATCTCAAGACATTGATGCGAGCGATTCTCCAAAGTCATACCTATCAACGCAGCAGCCACCCGTTGTCAGAGAATGAGGCAGAACATCGCTTCTATTCGCGTTACTATCCGAGACGTCTGATGGCCGAAGTCATGCTTGATGCCATCTCGCAGGTCACGGACGTGCCGACGGATTTTACTGAAATTGCTTACCCCGGTGCCGATAAACAGAAAACCGACTTTTACCCGAAGGGGACGCGAGCCTTGCAACTGTATGACTCGGCCGTCGCGTCCTACTTTTTGCAGACGTTCGGACGCAACGATCGGCAGATCACTTGCGAGTGTGAGCGCTCGGACGAGCCGAGCATGGTGCAAGTGCTACACATCTCGAATGGCGACACGCTGAACAGCAAGTTGCAAGCGAAGGAAGGCCGCGTCGAGAAGCTGCTAACATCCGACACGCCGAACTATGCGATCATTGAACAAGCGTATTTGATGTCCGTCGCACGTTATCCCACGGACGGCGAAATGCAGGAACTGCTGACCGTCATGAACTCCACGCCCGCCGACCAGCGGCGAGTGGTCATCGAAGACTTGTTCTGGAGCTTGCTAAGCAGCCGCGAATTCCTGTTCAATCATTGATGTTGCCGATGCCCATCGATTCCATTTACTCGAGTAAGAGCACATGACACGAATCGTTCTAAGTTTAGTAGCATTGTCGCTCGTCGCCCTCGATGCGAAAGCAGCGGACCCGCAAGTACTCGACTACGTCCAGGATGTCGCTCCGATACTCACGAAGTACTGCGCGGGTTGTCACAATGCCGATGAACCGGAAGGCAAACTGTCGCTGGAGTCGTTCGTAGACCTGCAAAAAGGCGGCAAGCACGGAGCGTCTGTCGTTCCCGGTCAGGCTGCGTCGAGTCGCATGATTCGCGTGCTGACGGGAGAAGCCCAACCGAAGATGCCGCCCAAAGACAACGAAGCACCCAGCGAGGCTGAGATTGCCATGCTCAAAGCCTGGATCGACGCCGGTGCCAAAGGCCCCGAAGGTGTCGAGCCTCCGCGAATGTTGGTGACACCCAAGGTTCCCGCCGCGAAAGTCGCCGGCGCGATCA